>NZ_JBQCGW010000126.1:0-74926 GCF_051955275.1 Pseudobacter sp.
TATAATCCAATATCCTATGAAAAACCATAGTAGAAACGGAAAGAGGGTTGGGATTATTGTATCTATTTCAAAATCCCTGAGTCCACAACTCTTCTTAAATATTTTTTATCCTGGATGATCCAGGTCACTTCGTAGCTTCCGATGGTTTCCTGGTTAAGCATGTAGATATAAATGGTACGCTTATCCGGAGAAAGGTAAACGCCGTTATAAGTACGCACAGCGCCCTTTTCATCGTTATAGGTAAACACGGGACTGTAGAGATCCGCATACGCTTCTGCGGGGATCTGCACGGTGTCTTTACCGATGGTCATGGTCACTGAAGCGATCTTATAATTGGGCATGGTGCCATAGCTACCATAGTAAGGCCTGCCATCGATACGCACCACATGTTTCTTTTCTCCATAAGTACCGATCTTATGTTTGGATGGATCGAAGGGGCCCGCCTTGATATTTACAGTGATAGAATTGCCTTCAAAAGTGATGAAGTTGGCGCCATAGTCTACCGGCGGGATGGCCGGCAGTGCAGTCTTGTTGAGCCTGTCTTCCAACGCTGCCAGTGCAAAGGAAGCCACTTCGGCTTTCAGGTCTTTCTCAGCCATTCTTGCATACCCTTCCGTTTTCTTACGATAGTCGGGATAGGTATTATCGTCCTGCGCCATGATCTGCATACTGCAACACATGAACAGTAAACACCATACAAACTTCATAGTAGTAATTTGTTGCTAAGTTAATACATCTTTCAATGCGCGCTTTGCTGCGTAGAAACCGCACATCCCGTGCACGCCCCCGCCGGGTGGCGTGGCGGAGGAACAGCAGTAGATGCCTTTGGCTGAAGTTCTGTAGGGGCTGCGGCGGAGGGCCGGCCTGGTGAAGAGTTGACCAATATCAAGTATGCCTCCGTTGATATCACCTCCAACATAGTTGGGATTGTACTGCTCCATGTTGAAACTGTTCATGGCATGCCTGCCGATGATCCGATCTCGGAAACCAGGCGCAAAACGTTCTACCTGCTGCTCTATCACTTCGGTCATGGATTCACGTGAGCCATGAGGCACATGGCAGTAGCCCCAGAGGGTATGTTTGCCTTCAGGGGCACGGCTGGGGTCGAAGAGGCTTTGCTGCGCCAGCAGTAAGTAGGGCCTCTCCGCATGAACGCCGCTCATGGCCTGCTGTTCAGACAGCGCGATCTCTTCCAGGGTATTGCCGAGATGCACGGTACCTGCCTGCCTGCAGGCTTCCGCCCTGAAAGGCACGGGGCCGTCCAGCGCCCAGTCGATCTTGAAAACCCCCATACCGTAACGGTAACGGTTGAGCTGCCACTGGTAAATGGAGGAGAATTTATGCCCTGCGATCTGCAGCAACTGCCTGGGTGTTACATCCAGCAGCAGAGCTTTGGAAGAAGGGAGCTGGTCGAGGGAATGGATATACTGGTTGGTTTCGATGACCCCGCCCAGGCTTTGAAAGTAAGCCGCGAGCGCATTCGCGATGCTTTGTGAGCCACCTTTCGGGATGGGCCAGCCTTTCAGGTGACCGGTAGCCATCAGCACCAGGGCGATGGCAGCCGTGGTGGAATTGGTAAGCGGCTGCATGGAATGTGCCGCCATGCCGGCCCAGAGGCCACGCGCCTCGCGGGTCTGGAAGCGTTTGGCAACGGCCACGGCCGGGGCCAGCGCCTTCATGCCGAAGGCAGCCATCTTCCATGGATGCTTCGGAAAGCTCAATGGGCCCAGTACATCGGGCGCTATCGAAGGCCAGCTGTTCACAACCGGCCGGATCAGCTCCAGGTAAGCCTTTGCATCCTTTCCCAGGGCATTGGCTGTTGCTTCCAGTGATGGGCTGAGAAAAGCAGCCATACCATCGTCAAACGGATGGGCAGCCGCCACCGGGGGGTAGATGTATTCAAGTCCGAACTGCTGGAGGGGAAGCGTTGAAAAGAAGGGCGATCCCGCCGCCAGGGGGTGAATGGCCGAACAGATATCATGATGGAACCCGGGAAGGGTGAGTTCCGCTGTCCGCAGGCCCCCACCGATCGTGGATTTGCCTTCTATGAGCAGCACGGATTTACCTGCCTGTTGCAGCGTAATGGCTGCGGACAGGCCATTGGGGCCTGAGCCCACAACAATGGCATCGTAATCAGGATGGCTCACAGATTGGTTTATAACGAAAATAAGATCAAAGAATGAAGGTGGAAGGACAAAATTTCCGGGTAGCAGGTTTTAACTGTTGAAACGGCTGGTTATCTTGTAGAAGAATCCTGTAAGATGAAGCATTCAACATTTGAAGACAAAATAAAACCGAAGCTGATCGCTTCTCTTATAGTATCCGTTCTGATTCTGATCATCTGGATCAACATTTCCGGAAGAGAATCCTACCCGAGAGCACTATATCGAACCCAGAACATCGATTCAATATATATACAGATCGACTCAAACTTACTATGGATCAAGGACCCGGCAAGAATAGATATATTCACCCGCACCATGCTCAGATCAAAAACAAAAGTAAAATCCAAAAATCAAAGAGGTAGCTTTTACCATATCAATATCGGTTTCGCCATGAATGATGGAAGCTGGCATGGATATAGAATTTGCAATATTGGCCAAAATGGAAATGTAATCGATGTCAATTTTAATATGTACAAGGGTGATTCCATCTTACACCTCATCGATTCCCTCTACTATAAATTCCCTCCCGGCACACCCGGCTTCCCGCTCTTCCAGCACCAACCATAAATAAGAAAGCCGGCTTATCAGGCCGGCTTCCATTAAAATATATTAGTAACCTTATTTCAGGTTTGCCTTCAGCAATTCAATTGCTTCAACAGCATCTTTCTCTTCTGTAAGATCAAACACAGAAATGGTTTTACCATTCACTGTTACGTTCTCGTTGTTCACGATCTTTTCGATCTGCTCAGCAGTGAAGTTGGCAGCCAGTGCTTTTCCGAAGCTGAAATCACCAAATGCTTTGATCTTGCTGTTGTCAGCGAAATCAGAGTTGTAACGGCGCAGCTCAACCAGTGCTTCAACAGGACCAGCGGAAAGGTGAACACCATTCACACCCTGAGATACTTCAGCCAGACCGAGTTTTGCCTGATTGTTCAGAAACTCGCGACGCAGACTGCCTTCGTTGGCGGTGTTAGGATTGGTAGTTCCAATGAAGTTGTTACGGGCGTCGCTCCAGTTGAGGTCGCCGCTGAGGGTCATCACAACAATGCTCCTTCCCTTCTCAGTGAAATGCTTCAGCTGACGTGGGTGGAAGCCGTTGATAACGTATACTACTTCGCTGTCGATCTTGATGTCTTCAGCATAAGTACCACCAGCCAGTTTCTTGTTCTCTTTGTTCATCCACAGGTAATCCAGGGAGTAAGCATTGAAAGCCGGGTATTGTTCCAGGAATTCTACACCGCCCAGGAGTTTAACATCGCTGGCAGCTTTACCGTAAATAGCGCTGAATTTTTCCAGGGCTGCTTCGGAGAGGCTGTTCTTTGCATCGGAAGCGATCTTATTGATAACACCGTAGTGTTGTGCAATGATATTGTATTGCTCCAGGTATTTGGCAGAAAGTACTTTCACGTTGTGGATGGTCAGACCGAAATGGCTGATCCTTTCACGCACCAGTTCCAGCACCGCTTCAATGTTGATGGAATCAGAAGCCAGGGTGATTTCAGGCTTGATGAAAAATAAGAACTCATTCTTTCCAACAGGGGCAGTAGGATTGGAATACACTTCTTCAAAGAAAAGCTTTTCTTCCTGTGCTTTCTTAATACTGCCGATGATGCTGGCGGAGAGTTGATCGGCTGTAACCGTTGTATTGCTCATTGTTTATTAAAAATTTCGGCAAAGATATCCGGTTTTTTCCGGTTTTTTATACCAATTTTTAAGCTTGGAGATCATACCGGATTTCCGCTGAAACCCTTACCACACAGGCATTTCTATTTTCCGGGTAGCGGTTTACCATCCTGAAATAGCCATTTTTTTGGTTTGCACCCCCTTAAATGTCGCAGTATGTTTGCATCATGATAATAAGCACTGACCAAGAGTGCTGAGACCTGAGACAAAAGCAGTACTGCCCTGCCAGATGAATTGATCGCTTGCCTTCCGCGATAGCTTCCGATGAGTAAATTGAATAATGAGTATTAAGCGATCATTAACTTTTAAAATATACTTTTATGAATAACGTAGTTAAAACCATCCTGTCATTAGTTACCGTTCTGGTGCTTACCGTATCTGTTGCCTTTGCAAACGGAGAAAAGAATCCTAAAACAAATGCTACCAATAGCATCGAAGTTAAACATATCGGCAACTATGAGAATCAGCCTATCTTCCAGCTGAACCTCACAGCTTCTGAAGCTGATGAATTCACTATCACACTGCGCGACAGCGACGGAAACGTACTGTATGCAGACAAAGTGAAAGGAACTAACATCACCAAGAAATTCCTCCTTACCACACAAGAGATCGGAGACAACCTGGTTACAATCGAAGTAAAGGCCAAGAAGAATGCTAAAGCTGAAGTATACACGATCAACAGGAAACAGAACCTCATCGAAGAGATGTATGTAACCAAGGTGAAGTAATAAGAAACTCAGGCCGTAGTTAAAGAACAAGTGTTTGAAAAGAGATGGCTGTCCTACCCCGGACAGCCATTTTTATTTGCCCCCAACCGGCTGCCGGAGTATTTGGCAATCCGGCGACCAAATAACGCCTTTCGTCTCCTTTACATCTGCCGGGAACCACGGTGCACCTATCTTTGAATGGCATGTATTTTCCGGGAACATCCCCTCAGAAATCCAACGGACTATGGCGGCATTCAGCAACAGGATCATCAGAAATATCACCAGCGGCGAACTGCTCTGCTGGCTGCTGTACCTTGTGTTCTGGGCCTCCTGCAACTGGATCGATGCCGGGATCAAAATTGCCCTGACCATCCCCCTCTGGTGGTTTTATTTTGTTACCCTTAAAAATACAAGGCTGCAACAGAAACTCCTGTTGCATATCATTACACTCCCGGCTTTTTGTATTACCTGGTACCTCCTCTGCAGACAGCTGAATACGTCATTCCAGTTCAACTCACCCTTCTGGGACATTTACCTCACCGCCCTGTTCTATTGCTGCCAGTTCATTATCTTCCATTTATACAATCACTGGCTCAGATCAAGAAAACGGAAACAGCAGGAACAGGAGAGGCTTGAGTATGCTTACCAGTACGAGATCAGCTCGCTTAAAACACAGATAGGACCTCATTTCCTGTTCAACACACTCAACAGTATCAGCGCCACCATTCCACCAGCAAATGAAGAAACACGTGTTCTGATCTCTCAGCTGGCAGATACCTTCCGCTATGCACTCAATATTCATGAAAGACCTACCGTTCCACTGAAAGACGAGATTGAATTTGTGCGCAACTGGCTGGCGCTGGAAAAACAAAGACTGGGCAACCGACTGCAACTGATCTATGACATCGAGCCAGCAACCCTTGATACAACCGTTCCTGCCATGATACTTCATCCACTGCTTGAAAACGCACTCAGCAACAGCATCAACCGGCAGTTACAGGGGGGCACTATCACCATCAGTTCCATACAGGAAGGAAATGATATTCGGATATACATCACTGATATGGTTGCAGTTTTTACCAACCCGCTGCAGTCGATGCTCAACAGGAGCCATACGCTCAGCAACGCATCACGAAGGCTTGAAAAATTATTCGGAGAGCCCCTATCCATCAGCTATAATCACAATGGCATGACCGTTTCTTTCCGTGTACCCGGTTCAGTACATACCAGCAGTACGCCTGCTGTGCTACCGCTTACGGCCTTAGCCACCCAATAAAAAATGGCCGTCTTTACAGACAGCCATCCCTGATCAATTGTAACTTCCTATTGTTTATTCATCCACTCTTTCACTTCCTGCATATCAACATTGGCCAGCACTATCTTACCCGATGGATCTATCAGGAATTTCTGAGGAACCGCACCTACTGCATAACTCCCTGCAGTAGCGGATTTCCAGCCATCGGGATCAATGAGCTGCGACCAGGGCAACTGATCTTTTTCTATGGCCTTCAGCCAGGCATCTTTCTTCTCATCGATGCTGATGCCCAGCACAGCGAATTTGTTCTTATCGATGGAATGGTACCATTCCACCAGCGACGGATTTTCCTTGCGGCAGGGACCGCACCAGCTGGCCCAGAAATCAATCACCAGGTACCTGCCCCTGAAATCTTTCAGGGACCGCCTCACGCCCTGCGGATCAGCCAGCACAAAATCCGGAGCAGGCATCCCGGGCTGGATCTGTCTCCATACATTCAATCGTTTATTGATGATCGTTATAAAATCATTCTTCTGTTTATAGCCATTGATCTTTCCTGCCAGTTTCTGCATCTGCACAAAACTGAACTGGTAATAGTTGGAATACAGAAGATAGCTGCTGATCACATTGCCGGCATTCCGCAATACCTGCTGCTCCAGCAACGTATACTCCTGCTGCTCCGCTTTTCGTTCCTGCGCCTGATAGAACTCAACACTGTCTGTTCTGTTTTCCTTCTGCAATCTCAACAAGGCAAAGGAGGCAAAACGTTTCTGCCCATACACTTCAGCCTGCTCCTCCTGCACTGTATTCCATGCCTGCTGCAATGCGCCACCCGTGATCACCGGACGGATCAGGCGACCGGAACTATGTACGGTACCCTCCACCCTGTACACCGTATCAGTCAGCGCCAGGAATACCAGCGGGTATTCATATTTCGAATACTGAAAACGGACGATGCCGGGTTTCCCGATCATTCCCTTCAGACTGAAATGCCCTTTTATGATACTGGCAGAATCAAAGATCACCCAGGATTCGCCTTTCGGTTTCAGCAGGTATACTTTTCCATCCGCTGCGTTGCTGATATGTCCATTCACAGTATAAGCAGCCAGCCAGCCCGGCATGGCCAGCATCGCACCCAATAAAATATGCTTCAGCATCAGTTCAGTTTTTCAAGTTTATCAACAAGGGCCTGCGCTATCTTCTGGATCTTGGAAGTCTCCAGATCAGCCAGCAGCCTGGCTTTGCGTGCCGCCTTCAGACCTTCTTCCTTCAGCCCGAGCGCATAACAGCTTTCAGCCAGCGTGCCCTGGTTGCTGTATTCTTCCGGTTCCAGTTGCGCAGCCAGTCTGGCCATTTCATAAGCCTGTTTCAAAATGGCTGTATCGCCATTGGCCTGGTAACCCGCTCTTCTTGCCACGAAACTGAGGTCGGCGGGATTGTTCCGGAAAGCGCCTGCCTGGGCGGTACGCGCTACAGCCAGGAAGCCTTCTGCATTCTTATTGGTGAGATAATATTCGATCTGCAACATCACGGCATTGCGTTGTGCCGCATAACTGGTATCGCGCAGCATCATGGTGAGCTTGTCGAAGAATTCAGCGTTCCTTTTCTGGCGGATCAGTCCATACATGGTGGAACTGGCCAGTTGGTTCAGCTTGGTTTGAATGGATGCCTCATCAGCGAAAGCATTGAATTGCTGCCTGTGACGGATCAGGTAGCTTCCCAGCTTATCTTCCTCATCCCGTGCAAAGTTTTTAATGATGGTCCAGCCCAACGCAGTGTTCAACTCTTCTTCTTTCACTTTACTGATCAGCTCGTTTCTTACCTTATCAAACTGTCCGCCATTCACCCGCTGCAGCACAATGGCATAATCAGTGAGCAGTTTCAGTGAGCGGTCACCGCTGTTGAATTTCTTTTCCATATCAGCCAGTGTATTGCCTGGTTCGTTGGCGCGCCTTGCTTCGGTGATGAAGTCCTGCACACTCATGCGCGATCCGGTACGGTGCACCTGGTTGCCTTTGGCATCAACAAAAAGATAAGTGGGGAATGAAGTGACCTTGTAACGTTCGCGAAGCGACACACCTTCGCCCTTCTCCATATCCACTTTGAAGTTGATGAACTGTTTGTTGAAGTACTGATGGATGGTATCGTTCACAAATACATTCTTCTCCATCCATTTGCAGGGTGCGCACCAGCTGGTATAACAATCAACGAAAACAAGTTTGCCGCTTTTGGCTGCCGCCTGCAATGCTTCGTTGAAACTACCATTGGTAAATTGAATGCTGTTGTTTTCCTGGGCGGAAATAGTGATGCTGCTGAATAACAGCAGCATCACGGGTACATGTTTAAATACTGACATAACAGACTTTATTTGTTTTCTGGCTATCAATAGCCGGGGTTCTGGATCACTATATTATCAGAGAGCTTCACAGTATTGTAAGGCAGTGGCAGGATGTACTGGTTCACTGATTTTACGGAAGGTTTTACAGTCTGGAAATTGATATCACCCAGACTTGCATAGCGTACCATATCGAACCATTCTTCGCCGCTTTCCGCACCGAGTTCAAGGATCTTTTCCCGGCGGATGAGCTGCAATAATTCAGCAGGATCATTGCTGGTGATCTCATCCATCACGGCACGCTTGCGGACTTCGTTCACGGCCTTGCGCGCTTCTTCCGGGTCGCCGTTGCTACGCACAACTGCCTCTGCACGGATCAGGTATACTTCAGCCAGGCGAAGGAAATATTCCGTATCGGCAGTGAGCGTGGTAACCCCGTTGCCGGTATTGAAAATGGTGTTGTTGAATTTTTTGTTTCGCAGTTCGCCAGCCGTTGTCCTGGTAAGAGCTGCAGTATCACGTTTATCGCCCGCCATGAAAGTTTTATAATTCTCGGAAGGAAGATAAGTGGAACGCATCATGAAAGCTTTGTTGTTGCGATCATTCTTGTCGTCATAAGGAGTCTGGAACATCGCTTCCTTAGTGCCGATGATCTTTTTGAAGAACACATCATAGAAAGTGTTCTCCAGTTTGAACGGTCCCTCTTCGATCACCTGTTTGGCCAGTTTAGCGGATTCAGGATAATCCTTCATATAGAGCAGCACTTTTGCTTTCAGGGCTTTTGCTACCTGTTTGGATGCATAAAAAGTAGAACTGAAATTGGGACCTTTTTCAATGGCATAGTCGAGGTCCGCGAGAATGAAATCGTAGGATTGCTTTACAGTGGATCTGGGCTCCGACTTTGCATCTTTGATGGGCTTGCTCTTGATCACGATGCCATATTTGGAATTCAGATCGAAGAACTGGCCGTAGAAGCGGAGCAGGTAGAAATGCCCCAGAGCACGCAGAAAACGGGCTTCAGCCACAATCTCATCCCTGCGCGGATTGGTGGTTTCCACCAATGGTGCTTTTTCAATGATATGGTTGGCGTTGCTGATCACAGCATACCATTTCGTGTAAATAGCATCGAGGGTATAGTTCTGTGGATCCACCTCATTGTTTTTGAACATAGCTTCAGCAGGCCCCCCGGATGAGCCCAGGTCCATGGTGCCTCCCATCAGGCAGGCGCTGGCCGGGTAGTATACAGGCAGTTCGAGGCCGGTCTTCAGTACGCTGTAAGTGCCTAGCAGCGCACTCTGGGCCTTTTGAACGGAAGTGATGGCCTCATCTTCGGAAAGCTGGTTGATGGGATCGAGATCAGTTACATCCACCAGGTTACAGGAAGCAGTGCTGAACGCAGCAGCAACCATCGATATGATAAATATATTTTTGAGCATGATCAGTTGTTTAGAAGTTAGCAGTTATTCCGACAGTGAAAGTCCTGGTAAGCGGATAAACGTTGTTATCGATACCCTGTGAGAAGTTATTGGAAGGAGCCGTATTCACTTCGGGATCCAGTCCTTTGTATTTTGTGAACACAAACACGTTACTGGCCGAACCGTAAATGCGCACACTGCTCAGGTATAATTTTCTCAGCAGATTATTCTTCAGCAGGTAACTCACCTGGATATTCTTCAGTTTGAGATAAGATGCATCTTCGATGAAATAATCGGAAGCACGGGCATTCTGATTGGGATCGGTGGCCACCATGCGTGGCAGTTCTGCATTCTTGTTTTCCGGCGTCCAGGTGCTGAGGATATCCCTGGAATAGTTGTTATTGTTGTTGCTGAACAACACCATGCTGCGATAACCTGAGTTGTCGAGCCTGTTACCGATAGAGAAGTTGAACAGTGCACTTACTTCCAGGTTCCTGTACCGGAAGATATTGTTCCATCCACCATAGAAATCAGGTTCTGATTTTCCGAGTACGCTGATATCATCGCTGCTGATCCTGCCGTCGCCGTTCACATCCACAAAGCGGAAATCGCCGGGACTTGTTTTCGCAGACTGGTAAGTGCCGGTAGGCGATTTTGCATTGAGTGCATCTATCTCTTCCTTACTCTGGAAGATACCAGCTACCTTATATCCTTCAAAATATCCGATCGGCTGGCCCACTTCCATGTTCAGGTAAGAGCCTTCATTCAACTTCAGCACTTTGCTGCGATAGCGTGTGATATTGATGTCCACGAGATATGCGAAATCCTTCTTGTTCACCAGATCGCTACCGAGTGTCAGTTCCCATCCCTGGTTGAGGAAATCGCCCAGGTTGGCATTCTGTTTTCTGCCACCGGTTTCGCGGATGATATCGCGTTCCAGGATGAGGTCGTGCGTTACTTTCCTGAAGTAGCCTACAGTACCGCGCAGCTTGTTGTTGTATAAATTGAAATCGAGGGCGGCATCCAGCTGATTGGTTGTTTCCCACCTGATATCCGGATTGGGAATAGTGTTCACTGCCACGGCATTATTGCCGGCATAGAAATTACCTGGACCGAAGAAAGTGGAATACTGGAAATCAGAGAAGTTGGCCGATCCTGTTCTGCCATAACTTACGCGCAATTTCAGGTCATTGATGAATTTGTTGCCGAGCATAAAGTCTTCTCTCGAGATCCGCCATGCGATGGCACCTGAAGGGAAGTAACCCCAGCGGTTGGCAGGACCGAATTTGGTAGAGTGATCTGCCCTTCCCGTAAACGTCAGATAATATTTACCTGCGAAATTATAATTGGTGCGAAGGAAATAAGAAGCCAGTCCACTGATGGAACCACCACTTGAGTATGTCTGCATAGTTCCTGCTGCACCTACGTTATTGAGCACTTCATCATCCAGGAAGCTGGTGGAGTTGAGCGTGGTGAACTCCGATCTTACCAGCGTATGGGAAGATCCCGCCACTGCATTGATGGCGTGGTCACCAAAGCGCTGGTTATAGGTCAGGGTATTGTCCCAGATCCTGGTGGTGCCTGAATTGATGAAATCAGACCTGGAGCCTCTCCGTTTATTCCTGATCTCAAAAACATCGGTAGATGGCGTATAGGCCTCACTGGTACCTTTTGTACTGGTTGCATGGAAGCTGGACCGGAACAGCAGTCCTTTGAACAGTTCAAGTTCCCCAAAGAAAGAAGTGAGCACTACCTGGCTTTTCACCTTGTTGGGTTGACGCATACGCGCAACGGGATTGGAGGTTACGCTATCCGGTGAAGCTCCGTAATTTCCTTTGCTATCATATACCGGTACATCAGGCCTGTAGCGGGTGATCAGGTAATACTGCCCGGTACCTCTTCCATTATTTTCGTTGAGGCTGAAATTGATATTGGTCCCAAAGCGGAGCTTATCGAATAAAGTGGTTTCAAGGCTCGCTCGCAGGTTCTGCCTTTCAAAGTCTGTGTTTTTGATGGGACCATCCTGGCGGGTCAATCCACCTGAAAAAGAATACAGCGTATTACCGTTGGCGCTCCCTCCATTGATATTGAGGTAAACATTGCTGGAGAATCCCGTGCGCATGGCCTCTTCCCTCCAGTCTGTATTCACATTTGGATAAGCTATGAAATTGGCAGGCGTAGTTCCGTTATTATCGTATGCCTTCTTTACCACGTAATGATATTCATCAGCATTCAGCATATCATATTCTTTCACAAAGCGGTCGATAGCAGAATTCACATCGAAGGTGATATTGGGTTTATCTCCTTTCTTTCCTTTTTTGGTGGTCACGATCACCACGCCGTTGGCACCACGGGAGCCATAGATAGCGGTAGCGGATGCATCCTTCAGGATATCTATACTTTCTATGTCTTCTGAATTGATAGCTGCAAGTGGGGAGATCTTATTCCTGCTATCATCCTGGAACGCCTTGTTACCAAAGCCATCCCCCATTTCAATGGGAATTCCATCGATCACGTATAGGGGCTCATTGGTTCCGATTGCGGAAGTACCGCCACGGATGCGGATGCTGGCCACTGCACCGGGAGCGCCGGAGGACTTTATCACATGCACGCCGGCAGCACGGCCGGTGAGCATAGCGTCAAAGTTGGAGCTGTTCACTTTATTGAGTTCATCTCCTTTCATGGATGAAACGGAGCCGGTCACATCTTTTTTGTTCACCTGTCCGTATCCCACTACCACTACGCTTTCCAGCTGTTTATTATCTTTCCTGAGAATGATATTCAGTTGATCTTCCAGTGCAGGAACATCTTTCGATTCAAAACCGGTGGAGCTGATCTGCAGCATGTTCTTTCCTTCCGGCACACTGATCTCGAATTTACCATCGTTATTGGTGTACACTCCGCGGAAAGAGCCTTTCACCTGAACCGATACACCGGCAACAGGTACGCCATCTTCCCCCTTCACTTCCCCTTTGACGGTTTTATTATTCTGGGTTTTGGAAACGCTGAGTGTTCTGCTGAAGATCACCAGTCCGTTGTTCACTTCCCGGAACTGCAGGCTGGTATTCTGCAGCAGCTTTGTGATGATCTGCTCAACTGAAGTTTCCTGGAAACTGAGATCGTTGATGGTGTATCTGGCCACATCATTCTCATTGAATGAAATAGACACGCCGCTCTTAGCCTGCAATTGCTTGAGGCAGGTGCTGAGCGATTCATAATTGTACCGGATGGTCACTCTTTTTTCCCGGATGCTCTGTGCGGAAGCCAGCTGGGCTAAAAAGAGCAGTAATAGCAGCAGTTTAGTGGTGCGCATTCTAACAGAAAGTTTTGGTTGAGTAATTATGGACAGCCGATGCCATCCAGGTAGATAGTTTTATGCTGAATTCGATACCTGACCTTGTTCATGATCTTCAGCAGTTCCAGTACATCTTTCAACTGGTCCTTATCGCTGAAGTTGATGGTGTTCTTGCATTGCTCCAGGTCTTTACTGCTGAACACCACTTCATAATCATAGATATTGCGGATGTACACAGCCAGCTCTTTCAAAGAAATATTGTTAAGCCAGATCTTTCCATTCTTCCAGTCGTTGGCCTTCGAGGGGTCGATGGTAGTTACGCGGAAACGGTTTGTGTTACGGGTATAGGTAAGGCATTGATCGGGCAATAGTTTCTCATGGCAGGCCAGTGAATCATCCACTGCGACTTTACCCTGTGTTACGGCCACTTTGATCTCGCCGAGCTGCGGGAAGCTCTGGATATTGAAAGCCGTACCTAGTACGCTCACTTCCAGGCCATCCACTTTCACCAGGAAGGGATGCTGTGAATCGCGGGTCACATCAAAGAATGCTTCGCCGTAGTCAAGGATGATATTCCTGTTCCTGTTGAAACCATTGGCGAACCGCAGTTTTGAATGTGCATTCACCCACACGCGTGAACCGTCTGGCAGGGTTACGTTCTTTTTCTGACGGCCTGTTTCCACAATGGACCAGGTGATGGGTTTTGCAGTTTCCTGTTTATTGAGCAGGAGCACCAGTGCCATCAGCCCTGCAAGGAGGGTCAGCATGGCGGCGGCCACGGTCCAGCGTTTCCAGAGGGTACGGACAGGCGCCGGTTCTCCGGGTTGTGATACCTGGCCCAGTTGGTGCTGCAAGGCTTCCCATGCCTGGTCCTTACAGGCACTGTTCTCTTCAGCATTCACCGGAAGGGGCTGCTGAAGGGAGTTGTACCATTTCTCCAGTATCAATTCTTCTTCAGGGGATATGGCTCCGCCTGCCTGCTTGCTGAGCAGGTAATACAGATAATCGTTGTGCAATGTTGATGGCTTGTTACTGAGTAAATACAGCTTGCTGCTGCGATAGTACCATCGGAAAAAAATTATTTTTTCTCCAGCATGGTTAATAAAATGATCACAAGGATAGAAGGCTCAATTCTGGCAGCGATATATTCTTTCACCTGGTCGTTTGCCCTGTACAGCTGGTTCTTTACCGTTTGTACGGAGAGCGACAGGTTTCTGGCGATCTCGGTCGGGGTGAGTTGCTGTTCCTTGCTAAGGCGGAACACCAGCTGCATTTTAGGGGATAGTTGTGCTATGGCTTCTTCGATCAGTTGCTTCAGTTCTTTGGATGCCAGTTCCTCCGCCACGTTATTGGCAGCGTCCAGGAAACGGCCTTCCATATCACGGATGAACTGCTGGCGGGTTTTGTTCTTTGCATAGTGGTTGTACACCCTGTTGCGGAGGCTGGTGCTCAGCCAGGGGAAGAGGCTTTCTTCGTTCCGTATGGATTCCCGGCTGGTCCAGAGGCTGAGGAATACTTCCTGTACCAGGTCTCTGGCTTCTTCCCTTGATGCAACTTTGGTGACGGCTATGGCAAAAAGCATCTCCCAGTACTTGTTGAAAAGCACTTTGAACCCTTTCACAGGATCCTGCTGTAACAATTCCAAAGCATTCTGATCAGACAAATTCATGGATAGCACGTTGGTCAAAAGGCAAAGGTCTAATGGGCATGATAAGGTGAGACGGGCCGGGGCAGTATTGCCCGGGCAGGACGCTAAGATAGGAAAATAAGAAAAGGTGGGCGTAAAATGGCCTGCAATTCAGTGCAGACGAGGCTTTATGTAGGGGGAAGGCATTGTGGGAGTAGAGGTAAGATAGAGGGGCAGGCAGGCAATGCATGCCCCTTTGCCGGGAGAAACGTTTGTTTCCCGGCGGTTCAATAGTAGATGATGCGTTTGATGCCTAAATCCTGAAGAACGGGCTCTGTCTTCCTCCTTTCAGTTCCTTCACATCAATCCTTGCAGACCTTCCGAAACGCCAGAGAAATCCGCCGGCGCTGATGGCATTGCCACGTGCTACCTGCAGGATATTGGAAGCATTGCCGTCAGTTGAACGGGCGGCTTCCCTTGCACTGGGGTAACTCTGGATCTTCCTGCCACGGAAATTGTACTGCGATACCGGCCTCATTCTTTTCTCACGGGCACGCTGCAAACGCTCCAGGATCTGCCTGCGCGAAAGCTTGTGCAGGGGCGATGGGGAACGTCCCAGCTCCTTGATCCTTTTCTGTTTCTCACTTAATGTTGCTGCGCGCAGATTCGGCGGGTTGAGGTTGAAGGAATCATTGTCCTTGTAGAAGATCACGATACTCTTGTCTTCGAGATCCATTTCCCTGACGAAACAATTATACACCAGCCGGGCTATTGTATAACGGTGACGTACACCCTCAACAGTCAATGTAATACTGAGGTAGGATTTGAAATCGCCCTTGAACTCATTCCGGTGTTTGTGAACATACGGCTTCATGATCATGGGGCGCTCGTGGTAGATGATACCATTGGAGTAAACGGCTTCGTATGCCAGGCGCTTTACACGGCCTTTGTTGGAAATCTTGAAGTACCCTTCCAGTCCGGGTATGTCTTTCCATCGTTCTCCTTCAATGTTGCTTAAACTAAGATTCAGGTAAGGTTTATTATCTCGTCTCATTGGCAAGGTTAAGGTCAGGATATAACGGAATGCAATATCCAGGGAATAAAAATACTATTTCTATTCGCTACAAAATTTACCAGTGACCGAAAAAATTCTTAAATAAGTTATTTCACTTATCTGCGCAGGGTGTTTTACTGGTTTAACATCCATCGGTAAACGCCGAATTCCAATCCACGCAATTCAGCCAGACCTTTCAAACGTCCGATGGCAGAATAGCCGGGATAGGTCTTCTTATCCAGATCATCCAGCATCTGGTGACCGTGGTCAGGCCGCATTGGAAGGCTCTTTCCGCGTTTTTTCTGGATCAGTAAAATCTCTTTGACGATGGAGTACATATCAGTATCACCACCCAGGTGAGTGGCTTCATAGAAGTTTCCGAACTGATCTCTTGCGGTATTCCGCAAATGAAGGAAGTGAACATGCTCACTGAATCTCCGCAGGATGAGCAGCAGGTCATTATCCGGTCTTACCCCCAATGAGCCTGTGCAGAAACAAAGTCCGTTATTGGTAACAGGCGCCGCATCGATGATGGCGGCAATATCGGATTCTGTACTCACAACACGTGGCAGGCCAAGTACGGGATATGGCGGGTCATCAGGATGTATCGCCAGTTGAATGCCTGTTTCCTGCGCTACAGGAACAACCTGTTGAAGAAAGAAGAAAAGATGCTGACGCAGACGGTCAGCATCGATATTTTTATAAGTAGTGAGTGCTTTGAGCACCTGGGCAGGCGTAAATGCCTCATCGCTGCCGGGCAGTCCCAGCAATGCATTGGCAAAGAGTGTACGTTTCTCATGTTCCCGCATGGAATCGAAATGAGATTTCGCCTGCCGGATCTCCTCCTTCGTATAATCTTTTTCTGCATTGGGTCTTTGCAGCAGAAAAAGGTCGAAGGCTATAAATGCCAGTTTCCCGAAATAAAGCGCACGCGCACCATCGGGCAATTTCCAGTTCACATCCGTTCGGACCCAGTCCAGCACCGGCATGAAATTGTATGTGACCACTTTGATGCCGCAGGCAGCCAGGTTTCGGAGACTCTGACAATAATTATTGATATGAACCAGGTAATCGCCGCTCTGTGTTTTGATAGCTTCGCTTACGGGAAGGCTCTCCACTACCGTCCAGCTCATACCCTCCGTTTCGATAATGAACTTACGGATATTGATCTCCGTTACAGACCAGACATGGCCCGGCGGGATATGGTGTAAGGCAGTAACCACACCTGCGCAACCCGCCTGGCGTATATCAGCTAACTTAACGGGGTCATTAGGGCCAAACCACCGCATTGTCTGGTGCATCAACATAAAACGATCTCTTTATTTTGCCACACCTAGCGGTGAGAAGTATACGAATATTCCAACAATGATAAACACCACTATCAAACTCAGTATCACATCCCACTTGTTCCAGCTGGCGCGGCTGGCGGCTTTGTCTTCCGCCACCGTGGTAGCAAAGGTGAGCCCACGGATATGCGCTTCGTCCGGTTTGGGAGTGAGCAGGCTTACAATCACCATAACGGCGATGCTGAACAGGAAGAGATAGATACAGAAGAAAAGGAAATTGATGGTTGCAAAACTATGCAGCAGTCCTCCAACAGGAAGTTCCGTCTGGAACATCTGCAACGTGAGCTTGAGTATGCCGATGATGAAACCCACTACCATGGCTGTGTACGCGCCTTTTGCATTCAACCGCTTGAAGAATACACCCAGTAAGAACACGGCTGCGATCGGAGGCGCCAGGTAACTCTGCACGCTTTGCAGGTAATCATACAAGCCACTGGAGATCCTTCCCATGAGCGGGATCCAGAGCATGCCCAGGATCACCACCACTCCGGTAGCAATGCGGCCCACTTTCACCAGTTGCTTCTCTGAAGCTTCGGGGTGCTGCTTCTGGTAGATATCCATGGTGTACAAAGTGGAACAGGCATTGTATACGGAGGCGAGGGAGCTCATCAGTGCCGCCAGCAATCCACCTGCCAGCAATCCTCTCAATCCAACCGGCATGATATGTTTCACCATGGCGGGGAAGGCTGCATTGTTATCATCCAGCTGCAGCTTGCCCTGTGAATGGAGCACGTAAGCGATCAGACCTGGAATGAGGAAGATGAAAAAAGGCATCAGTTTGAGATAGGCGGCGAAGATAGCGCCACGTCTCGCCTGCTGTTCGTTGCGCGCAGCCAGACAGCGTTGTACGATATGCTGGTCCGTACACCAGTACCAGAGGCCCACGATCGGTGATGCGATGAGGATCCCCAGCCAGGGATATTCAGGATCATCCATGGGCGGGAACATATTGAGTTTTTCTTTGGGCAGTGCCGAGATCAATGCGTCCCATCCACCTACTTCTTTCAGACCGAAGACCATCAACACCAGCGAACCGACCAGCAGTACGATGGCCTGAATGGCCTCCGTGTACATCACTGCATGCAGCCCACCAAAGATGGTGTACACACCGGTTACCACAACCAGAATAATAGCGCCCGTCCAGAAATCCACACCCAGGAACTGGTTGAAAACCAGGGCTCCGGCGAAGATGGTCACGGATGCTTTTGTGATCACATAACTGAGGAGCTGAATGATGCTGAGCAATCGCCTGGACTGCGGGTTGAACCTGCGTTCCAGGAATTCAGGCATGGTGTACACCATGCTGCGCATGTAGAAGGGCACAAATACCCATCCGAGGATGAGCACTATATAACTGTGCAGCTCATAGTGACCAAGCACGGTGCCCGATTTGGCGGCAGAACCGGCAAGGCCTACAATATGCTCTGATCCTACATTGGAAGCCAGGATGCTGGCGCCGATCACAAACCAGCCGAGGTTACGGTTGGCCAGAAAATAATCGGAAGCAGATTCCTTGCTTTTACGGATAGACCAGATAGAGATGCCCGCAATCACCAGGAGGTAAACGATCACGAAGATCCAGTCGACGAGTCCTAAAAATTCCATATGGCAGTGTTTTGTGGAAAGGGTTTATTAAAAATTATACTATGATCAGATAAATCTGTTGATCAGGTTTTCGAGGTATTCCTGCTTACCGCTGATCACAGCGGGCTCGCCGTTCTCTGCTGCATAATTGCGCAGGTCTTCCAGCGTGAGCTTTCCTTCCTCAAAGGCTTTGCCCTTTCCGGCATCGAAGGATGCATAACGGTTGGCGCGGATCTTTTTGTAATCTGATTTTGTGAGCACGGCTTCCGCGATCAGCAAGGCGCGTGCGAACGTATCCATTCCACCGATATGCGCATGGAACAGGTCTTCAGCGTCTGTGCTGTTCCTGCGGATCTTTGCATCGAAGTTGATACCGCCGCCGCCAAAACCATTGGCTTCAACGATCACCAGCATGGCTTCAGCCAGTTCATTGAGGTTATTGGGGAACTGGTCAGTATCCCATCCGTTCTGGTAATCTCCGCGGTTGGCATCGATGGATCCCAGCAGACCCACGTCGGCAGCCACCTGCAGCTCATGCTGGAATGTGTGGCCGGCGAGGGTGGCATGGTTCACTTCTATATTCAGTTTGAAATCATTCAGCAGGTTGTACTGACGGAGGAAACCGATCACCGTCTCACTGTCGTAATCATACTGGTGCTTGCTGGGCTCACAGGGTTTTGGCTCGATAAAGAAAGTGCCCTTGAAGCCTTGCTTTCTCGCATAGTCCTTAGCGGTATGCAGGAACCTGGCGAGGTGATCTTTCTCCCGTTTCATATCCGTGTTGAGCAGGCTCATGTATCCTTCCCGGCCTCCCCAGAAAACGTAGTTCTGCCCACCTAACGCAATGGTAGCGTCCAGCGCGGCTTTCACCTGCGCACCGCCATGGGCCAGCACATGGAAATCAGGATTGGTGGAAGCGCCGTTCATATACCTCCTGTTGGAGAAAAGGTTGGCCGTACCCCAGAGCAGCTGAATGCCGCTGGCGTCCTGCTTTTCTTTCAGGTAAGCAGTAAGGGCCTGTAATCTCCTTTCATTATCGGCCACATCATTGGTATAGTCCACTACATCCACATCGTGAAAGCAATAGAAGGGCAGTCCGAGTTTGGTCATGAATTCAAAAGCCGCATCTGCTTTCTCCTTTGCTTTGGCAATGGGATCAGGGTTACTGTCCCAGGGAAAAATATGCGTTGGCTCACCAAAGGGATCTGCGCCACTGCCGCAGAAGCTATGCCAGTAGGCACAGGCAAAGCGCAGCCATTCTTTCATAGACTTTCCGGCAACTTTTTTATTCTCATCGTACCAGCGGAATGCCAGCGGGTTGTCAGTGTCAACACCTTCGTACCGGATGGAACCGATACCACTGAAATATTCTTTCTTTCCTTTCACGATATCCATAGTGATTATTGTTTTAGATCTGTATTTAATGATTGAGTTTTTCTTCCAAAGCTGCTTTCCATCGCTGGTACAAAGGCTCGTAGTGGCTCAGGCCGGATGGACTTGTAATGCTGATGGGGTGCCGTTTTCCGGACGCGCTTGCCAGGTCCGGGTAAATTCCTGCACCAATTCCGGCGCCGATGGCAGCTCCGAAACTTCCATCACCCTCATAGAATTCCACTTCCACCTGGTTGGTTTCCACAAATGCATCGGTGAACACTTCACTGAGGAAGAGATTGCTTTTTCCTGCACGGACAACAGTAGGATGGATGCCGTTGGCGCGCATGATATCCAGTCCGTAACGGAAAGAGAAAGCGATGCCTTCCTGCACGGCCCTGATGGTATGGGCAGCAGTGTGCTGGTTGAAATCCAGGTTGAGCAGGTGGCCTCCGATGGTGCGGTTGTTAAGCATACGCTCGGCGCCATTGCCGAATGGCAGGGCGATCAATCCCTCCGCACCTTCCGGAACACCGGCTGCTGCATCATTGAGTGCCGCATAACTGAGATTGCTGCCTGCGATATTCCTGATCCATTTATTGAAGATGCCCACGCCATTGATGCAGAGCAGAATGCCGGTGCGGGTATCCTGATCCGTTTCACCTCCCATGGATTTCGGGATCTGGTGATTCACATGTGCGAAGCTGTTGATACGGCTCTGCTGATCATAGGTAAGCTGGTTGCTTACACCGTAGATCACGCCGGAAGTTCCGGCCGTGGTGGCCACTTCACCGGGGTGAAGCACGTTTAGGGAAAGGGCATTGTTCGGCTGGTCGCCCGACTTATAACCAACGGTGATGCCTGACCGAAGGCCAAGCCTGTCTGCCACCGCTGCTTTCAGCTGGCCATGCGGAGCGAATACGGGATGGATCTCCGGGAACATGGACCTGTCGAATCCGAAATAGTTCAGTACATCTTCCGACAGCGAATTTGTTTTGAAATCCCAGAAGATGCCCTCGCTGAGTGCTGAAACAGTGGTATTGATCTCACCGGTAAGCTTCATGCTCACGAAGTCTCCGGGCAGCATCACATGGCGGATCCTGCTGTAGAGCTCCGGTTCATTATGTTTTACCCAGGCGAGTTTGGCTGCCGTGAAATTACCGGGGGAGTTAAGCAGGTGCGATAAGCAATGCGCTTCACCGATGGCTTTGAATGCGGCTTCACCAGTTTCAACAGCGCGGCTGTCGCACCATATAATAGCATTGCGCAGCACATGCTGATTGGCGTCTACCAGTACCAGACCGTGCATCTGGTAGGCGATGCCGATGGCGGATATATCTTTCGGATCATAGAGGCCGGTTGCATGGCATTTAAGGATGGCCTGTTTGATATTTTCCCACCACTGGTCCGGGCTTTGTTCAGCCCAGCCGGGGTGAAGGGAAATGATATCAGCTTCCGTTTCCGGGTACTGCGCGCTTGCCAGCAAACGCTGGGTAACAGCATCTACTACCGATACTTTGATAGAGGATGTACCCGTGTCTATTCCGAGGAGGAGCATGTGTTCAGGTAATGATTTAGTTTGTTTTGTATTGGGGAAGCGATGAAAACTGACAGGTAAGTTTCCCGGACCGTAGTGTTTGAAAAAGTGATCCTGACGAGGTCAGGCAATATGGAGGTCATTTTCTTCATACAGCAATTTGGTGGCGAAGCGGGCCTGGCCCCTGAAAGCAATCGTTCAATTACATCGCAAAACGAATATAGGATTCTTTTTGAAAAATTGCAACCGATTGCAATTTTTTTAAAAGAATTCCTGTAATTTAATTGCCAGAATGGGAGCTGCAACGGATGCCGTCTCTTAAAACTGCCACCACAGCCAGGTTGCCGGGCTTTGCAACCTGCATTGAACGAAGCGGGTTCCGTAACCGGGTTCCCCCGCCGGGCTAACCATGGAACTGGTTCCATGGGCGATAGCTGTGCAAACATCCGGTATCCTTGCAAATGGCGCAGCTGCTGGATCCCAGCCAATGACTGTTCAGAAAAAAAAGAAATCTTTGCAATTCAATTTTTTTTATTGATTTTTATGCAACCGATTGCAACATGAAAGCCAAAAAAGACGTTACCATCTATGATATTGCCCAGAAACTGGAACTGAGCTCCACCACCGTGAGCCGGGCCCTGAAGGATCATCCTGCCATCAATAAACATACTCGCAGGAAGGTGCAACAGGCCGCCAAAGAAATGGGCTACCGCGCAAACACCTTTGCCAGCAACCTCCGCCAGCAGAAGACAATGACCATCGGCGTGATGGTTCATGAGCTCAATTCAAACTTCATCACTTCCGTACTGGCAGGCATCGAACAGGTGACCACCGAAGCAGGGTACGACCTCCTCATCGCCCACTCATCAGAAAGCTATAAGAAAGAAGCGGCCAACGCCATGAACTTTTTCCACAAACGCGTGGACGGACTCATCGCCTCCCTTTCTTTCGATACCGAAGGGCTGGACCATTTCAAACCATTCGAGGAAAAGAATATCCCCGTGATCTTTTTCGACCGGGTGGAAGAGAACAGTGAAAGCACCAAGGTGATCATCGATAATTACAAGTGCGGTTACCAGGCCACGGAACACCTGATCCAGCAGGGATGCAGGAATATCGTACTGGTTACCGCCAACCTGAAAAGGAACGTGTACGCCCAGCGCCATAAGGGATACTCAGACGCCCTCTATGATAATGGCATCACATACAACAAAGAGCATGTGCTCATCAAAGACCTCAGTGAACAGTGCGGCGTGGAAGCAGCCATGCAGATCCTGAAGATGAAACCCATGCCCGACGGGGTTTTCATCACTAACGACTTCTCCGCGGCAGTGTGTATGCAAACACTGAAGGAGAAAGGCATCCGCATTCCGCAGGATATTGCTATCGTGGGTTTCAATAACGATGCGATTGGCAAGATCGTGGAACCGCGATTGACAACTATTCATTACCCTGGCATCGATATGGGTGAGATCGCTGCACGCAATCTCATCAATCACCTGCAGGGGCATTCGGATATCCGGCATACGCAAACCATTGTGGTGCGATCTGAACTGATCATCCGGCAATCCTCTGTGAGACGAACCTAAAACAAGGTCATAAACTCCGAACCGACTGCTGCTTATGAAACGATTTGCTTTTATCCTCGCCATTTTCTCCGCTGTCTGCTGCCAGGCAGAAACCGGTTATGAGCTCTGGCTCCGCTACCAGCCTGTATCCAATGCGCCGTATGCAACGCAATGCAAACAGGTATTGCGTTCCCTGCAAGTCTACGGAACATCCCCTACGCTCACAGCAGCCAGCACAGAATTGAAAAATGGATTGAAAGGCCTGCTCGGCATCTCCCTCCCGCTTGGCAGCAACGGGTCAGTTGTATTGGCCAGGCCCGAAAATATTCCCTCTATCACTCCCGCCATTAAAGAAAAACTTGCAAAAGCAGGCAGGGAAGGTTACATTATTTATACCACCACCATCAATGGCAGCAAAAAAACGCTCATTTCCGGAAACACAGATCAGGCAATACTTTACGGAGTATTTCATTTATTAAGACTGGTGCAGACAGCGCAACCCGTCCACTCACTCGATTTACTTTCCGTACCACGCAGTCCATTGCGCTTACTCAATCACTGGGACAATCTCAATCGGACTATCGAAAGAGGTTATGCAGGCTTCTCCCTCTGGCAGTGGAACAATCTGCCGGGTTATGTAGACCAGCGGATCATCGATTACGCGCGCGCCAATGCCAGTATCGGCATCAACGGAACGGTGCTAACTAACGTGAACGCCAATGCGCTGATCTTAACCCAGGAATACCTGCTGAAAGTAAAAGCCCTGGCAGATGTGTTCCGTATTTACGGCATAAAAACCTATCTCACGGCCCGCTTCAGCGCACCGATAGAAAATGGCGGCCTGAAAACTGCTGACCCGCTGGATCCCACAGTCAGAAACTGGTGGAAACAGAAAGTGGATTCCATTTATCAACTCATTCCGGATTTCGGCGGCTTCCTGGTGAAAGCCAATAGCGAAGGGCAACCCGGGCCGCAGGATTATGACCGCAACCATGCCGATGGCGCCAATATGCTGGCAGAAGCAATAGCACCACATAAAGGCATCGTGATGTGGCGGGCCTTTGTATACAGTCATACATCGGACGACCGTTTCAAACAGGCTTATGAAGAGTTCAAGCCACTCGACAATAAATTCAGCTCCAATGTACTGGTACAGGTGAAGAACGGACCTATCGATTTTCAACCCCGCGAGCCCTTCTCCCCCCTCTTCGGAGCCATGCCAGGCACTCCCATGATGATGGAGTTCCAGCTCACACAGGAATATCTTGGACAAAGCACCCACCTGGTGTATGAAGCCCCCTTATTCAAAGAAGTACTGGATGCAGACACATACACTAAAGGGAAAGGATCTCCTGTAAGCAGCACCCTCAGCGGGTTTGCCGCTGTAGCCAATATCGGCAACGATATGAACTGGTGCGGCCATCTCTTTGCACAGAGCAACTGGTATGCTTTCGGCCGTCTCAGCTGGGATCATCAGCTCAGCAGCGAAGCCATTGCCACAGAGTGGATCAGGCAGACCTTCACCAATGATCCGGCCTTTGTGAAACCCGTACTCCATATTATGATGCGCTCGCGCGAACTGATGGTGAATTACATGACACCACTGGGCCTTACGCATATCATGTATAACGGCCATCATTACGGACCGATGCCCTGGGGCAATACCCTTGGCCGGCCGGACTGGAATCCCGTGTACTATCACAAGGCAGACAGTGTTGGTATAGGTTTCAACAGGACCAGCACTGGCAGTAATGCATTATCACAATACGCAGCACCGGTACGTCAGCAGTTTGAGAATATCAATACCTGTCCTGATGATTACCTGCTCTGGTTCCACCATGCCAGTTGGGACCACCGCATGCAATCCGGCAGGAACTTATGGGACGAACTTTGCTACCGTTATCATTCCGCTACAGATTCTGTGCGGCAGATGCAACAGCAGTGGAATGCACTGCAACGCTTCGTGGATACCGAAAGATTCCGGCATGTACAGCAGATGCTGGCTATACAGGCTTCCGAAGCAGCCTGGTGGCGCGATGCCTGCCTGCTTTATTTTCAGACTTTCAGCCGGAAACCATTTCCCACGGGTTATGAAAAACCAGCACATTCATTGGAGTATTACAAGAACCTTCACTTTCAGTTGACGTATTGAGCAATGATCTAATTCAGTCATTTTGAAGCTACTTATTTCACATATCATTCTCTCTGCCGCACTGGTGCTTATTTTCAGCCCGGGACACACACAGTCCATTGTAGCGGCAAACCCAGGTGCAACTACTTTCAGCCTGAAAAACGCGAGCATCTATGTGGAAAAAAAGGATCACCCGGTAGTTCAGAAGGCCGCTCAATTATTACAGGACGATATTCAACTCGTCACAGGAAAAAAGCCGCCTCTTACACATACTGCAACCGGTAAGCCCCTGATCATTATTGGCAGTGCGGACAAATCCGCCATCATCAGAAAGCTGGCTGCACAAAAGAAACTTTCCCTTTCCGCTGTAGATAATCGCTGGGAAGCTTTTCACATCAGTAATCTTTCCAACACCAATACTCTTGTGATCACCGGCAGCGATGCCAGAGGCACGGCATTCGGTGTACTGGAATTCAGCAAACATATCGGCGTATCTCCCTGGTACTGGTGGGCCGATGTACCGGTGGTTAAGAAGAAAGAAATACATATCAACAGAAATATCAGCATCATAGACAGCCCACTGGTGAAGTACCGCGGCATTTTTCTGAACGATGAAGCACCTGCACTCAGCAACTGGAGCCGCATGCATTTCGGTGGTTTCCGTTATGGTTTCTATGAAAAGGTCTTTGAGCTGATGCTTCGCCTCAAAGCAAACTATATCTGGCCGGCCATGTGGGGCAATGCATTTTATGATGACGACAGTCTAAATATCAAAATGGCAGAACAGTATGCCATCGTGATCGGTACCAGTCATCATGAACCGCTGATGCGCGCACACGACGAGTGGAGACGATATGGACAGGGCAGGCTCTGGAACTACGACAGCAGCGCTGTTGCTTTACGTGATTTCTGGCGAACAGGCCTGCAACGCGCCTCCAATGAAAAGCTGGTCACGCTGGGCATGCGTGGCGACGGTGATGAGCCCATGAGCCAGGAGACCGCCACCAGCCTGCTGGAGCGCATTATAGCAGACCAGCGTACGATCATTGAAGAAGTGACCGGCAAAAAAGCCAATCAGACACCACAACTCTGGGCGCTCTATAAAGAAGTGCAGGACTACTATGATAAAGGAATGCGGGTACCCGACGACGTTACCCTGCTGCTCTGCGATGACAACTGGGGCAATATCCGGAGACTTCCGCGTCCGGGCAGCCAGCCACGCAAAGGAGGTTATGGCATCTACTATCATTTCGATTATGTGGGCGGTCCCCGCAATTACAAATGGATCAATACCAATCCACTCCCCCGCGTTTGGGAGCAGATGCACCTGGCCTGGGAACATGATGTAAAACAGATCTGGATCGTGAACGTGGGTGATCTCAAACCCATGGAACTGCCCATTTCCTTTTTCCTGGATTATGCCTGGAACCCAACCCGGATCAGTGCTTCAGCCATCCAGGATTATACAGCGCAATGGGCCGCACAACAGTTCGGGGATACATACAAAAAAGATATTGCACAGCTGCTCGCAGGTTATGCAAAGGTCCTCGGCCGTTGCAAACCGGAGCTGTTAAATGCCCAGACCTATTCTCTTTTCAGGGAATGGAAATCCATAGTGGATGAAACGCAGCAACTGCGGGAACTGGCAGATGATATTGCCACTAAAATTCCAGCAGACTATCATAACGCATATTTCCAGTTGGTTCATCATCCTGTACTGGCGGTGAATAATCTCTATGAAATGTATTATTATACTGCGCTCAACCAAAATGCCCTGTCGAGAAAATGGAAACAGGCAAACCAATATGCAGACAGCGTGAAACTTAAATATGAAACAGATTCCCTGATCTCCGTTCAGTATCACCAGCTCAACAATGGCAAGTGGAACCATATGATGAGCCAGACACATATCGGTTATACCAACTGGCAGCAGCCTCTCGCCAACAAAATGCCCTTGGTTGGTTACCTCAACACAGCAGATGCTCTGCCCGGTGAACCCATTGACACTATCGGCTATTCCGCAGCCAGCATGATTCCCAGGGAAAGAAAAGACAATTGTTTCTTCCAGTTCTCCGATTACGTGAGCATGAGCGCTGCACATTATACAAGCGCCGTCAACAGCAATGGTATCAGCTGGACCATTCTCCCTGACCATGGCCGCACCGGCGATGCCATCACCGCTTTTCCAGTGACGGCCCCCAGGCAGCAGCCCGGCAACAATTCCCCCAGACTCAGTTATGATTTCTATATCAGCAAGGCGGACAGCTTCGATCTTGCTGTTTACTGCTCTCCCACGCTCAACATCTATCATGATGCTGAAGGCCTGCAGTTTGCCATCTCCATCGATGAAGAAATACCGGAACTGATCTCACTGAACAAAAATGACAATAACCCAAAAAACTGGAATAACTGGGTAGCCAACAATATCATTATCAGATCAACCAAAAGATATATCGGTCAACCGGGCAGGCATACCCTTCATTTCTGGATGGTGGACCCTGCGGTGGTTTTGCAGAAACTGGAATTATATTCCGGCAATGCAGTTCCCGGTTATCTTGGTTTTCCTGAAACACTAAAACGCTAAAAAACAGTAACGATGCAAATGAATATTTTCTGCCTTTCCTTTGCCACAGTGCTTGCAGCCTGTGTTTCAGCACCTGCCGCCCAGGCACAACGTGGCACATTGAAAAAGGAGCCCGTCTCCCAGCCACTGATCACCAAAAGATTCACAGCAGACCCATCTGCGCATGTATTCAGAGGAAGGATCTTCCTTTATCCCTCCCATGATATCGAAGCAGGTGTAAAAGAAAATGATAACGGGGATCATTTCGACATGAAGGATTACCGGATCTATTCCATGTCGGATGTGGAAGGCAAAGTGAAAGATCATGGAGTGGCGCTCTCAGTGAAAGATATTCCCTGGGCCGGCCGCCAGCTCTGGGCGCCGGATGCTGCTTATAAAGATGGCATGTACTATCTCTACTTTCCTTTGAAAGACAAACAGGATATTTTCCGTATCGGCGTAGCCAGCAGTAAAAAACCACAGGGTCCGTTCAAGCCTGAGCCAGCACCCATTCCCGGCAGCTACAGCATCGATCCCTGCGTATTCCGTGATGCTAACGGTGATCATTATATGTACTTCGGAGGTATCTGGGGCGGGCAATTGCAACGCTGGAAGAACGGCATATACGATAGCACAGCCCCTAATCCCAAACCAGGCGACACAGCCCTGCTGCCCCGGGTTGCCAAACTCAGTGCCGATATGAAATCATTTGCTGAGCCCGTGCGTGAAGTGCAGCTCCTGGATGAACAAGGCAAGCCCTTCATGGAAGACAATAACGGCAAACGTTTTTTTGAAGCTGCCTGGGTACATTACTATAACGGTAAATATTATTTCTCCTACAGTACCGGGGACACACATAATATCTGTTATGCCACCGGCGATAATCCTTATGGTCCGTTCACCTATAAAGGCGTATTGCTGGAACCCGTGGAAGGCTGGACCAACCACCATTCCATAGTGCTCTTCAACGGACAGTGGTACCTGTTCTATCATGATGTGCAGATCTCCGGAAAGACCCATCTGCGCAATGTGAAGGTGACCGAGCTCTACTATAATGAAGATGGCACCATTAAAAAAATAAACGCATATAAAAACTGATCCAATGAATAAGATTGCCGCCATCCTTTTCCTCTTCTTTACTTCCCAACTGCAGGCACAGGACTACCGCAGCTATCCCATGTGGAATCACCAGCTGCCTGTTGAACAACGTGTGCGTGACCTCATCAGCCGGCTGACGCTGGAAGAGAAGGTTGCACAGATGCTCAACGCCGCACCATCAGTAGACCGCCTCGGCATTCCCGCATACGACTGGTGGAACGAAGTGTTGCATGGAGTTGCCAGAACACCTTTTAAGGTAACAGTATTCCCGCAGGCTATCGGCATGGCCGCCACCTGGGATACAGCATCGCTCCATACCATGGCACGTTACTCTGCTACCGAAGGCAGGGCCATCAACAATATCGCCATCAAACAGAACCGCACCAGGGAGCGCTATTTAGGGCTCACCTACTGGACGCCCAATATCAATATCTTCCGTGATCCCCGCTGGGGCCGCGGTCAGGAAACATACGGAGAAGATCCATTTCTCACGGCGTCTCTTGGAAGCGCCTTCGTGCGTGGGTTACAAGGAGACCATCCAAAATATTTACAGGCGGCCGCCTGCGCCAAACACTACGCGGTTCATAGCGGTCCCGAGCCCAGCCGGCACTCCTTCAATGCAGACGTAAGCGCCTACGATCTCTGGGACACTTACCTGCCGGCATTCCGTGAACTGGTGACCAATGCAAAAGTGGCCGGTGTAATGTGCGCCTACAACGCTTTCCGTGCACAGCCCTGCTGCGCCAGCGACCTGCTGATGAATGATATCCTCCGTAAACAATGGAATTTCACCGGATATGTGACCAGTGACTGCTGGGCGATCGATGATTTCTTCAAATACCATAAAACGCATCCGGATGCCCTGGAATCTGCTGCTGATGCCGTATTACACGGCACCGACGTGGAATGTGGAGTATCCGTATATAAAACACTGGTGGATGCCGTCAAACAAAATCGCATTACGGAAAAACAGCTGGATATTTCACTCGAGAGATTATTCACTATCCGTTACAGACTGGGCCAGTTTGATCCGGCCAGCATGGTACCCTACACTCAGATCGGGGAAGACCAGCTTGAAAGTAAAGCACATACTGACCATTCACTCAAAATGGCACAGCAATCCATTGTGCTGCTCAAGAACAGCAATAACCTCCTGCCACTGAAAAAAAGTATCAGGAAGATCGCACTCATCGGCCCCAATGCCGATAACAGGATTTCCGTGCTCGGCAATTACAATGGCATGCCATCCGAGATAGTAACGGTTCTGAAAGGTCTGCAACACAAGCTGGGCAATAATGTGGAGATCATTTATGAAAAGGCTGTCAACTTCACGGACGACTCACTGCTCGTATATGAAGACCTCAGTCCGTTTTATAAGATCGATGGCGCCAAAGGCGTGAAAGCTGAATACTGGAACAATGAAGAGATGAAGGGCAATCCAGATCTCACCATCACCGAAACAGATATCGATCATTACTGGCCCGAAGGGCAGACACCTGCAGCCGGCATCAATACCATCCATTTCTCTGCACGATACACTACTGTGTACACCGCGCGTGAAACGGAGACCCTGAACTTTGAAGCGGATGCAGATGAAGGATATCGTGTATTCATAAATGATGAACTGCGGCTGGATGCCTGGAAACATAATCGCTGGGGTGCTAAAAAACTCTCGCTGCATACAGAAAAAGGAAAGGAATACCATATCCGGGTGGAGTTCTGGCAGGGTGAGGGCAATGCCTCCATCCGTTTTAGAGCTGGCAAAACGGGCAGGACCAATATCGATGCACTGAAAGAAAAAGTAAAGGATGCTGATGTGATCCTCTTTGCCGGTGGCATCTCTCCGCAGCTGGAAGGAGAAGAAATGAATGTGAACTATCCTGGCTTCAATGGCGGAGACCGAACTTCCATCATGCTGCCTGCCGTTCAAACAAAATATATGCAGGCTTTGCAGTCTACCGGCAAACCTGTTGTGTTCATCATGATGACGGGCAGCGCCATTGCCATTCCCTGGGAAGAGCAGCATATTCCTGCCATCCTCAATACCTGGTATGGCGGCCAACATGCAGGCACTGCTGTTGCTGATGTGCTTTTTGGAGATTACAATCCAGCAGGAAGACTGCCGGTGACTTTCTATGCCAGCGATAAAGACCTTCCTGATTTCAACAGCTATGAAATGAAAGGCAGGACCTACCGCTACTTCAACGGGAAAGCCCTTTATCCATTCGGATACGGCCTCAGTTATTCCAGGTTCAATTATGATGCACTGAACCTGCCTGCAACAGCCGGTAAAGGAAAACCTATCACTCTCAAGGTGCGCGTGACCAACAAAAGCCTGCGCGACGGAGAAGAAGTTGTTCAGGTCTATATATCCCATACAGGTAAGAAAGAATCCTCCCCTATACGCGCCCTCAAAGGATTCCAGCGCCTGTCACTGAAAGCAGGTGAAAGCCGGAATATCCAGTTCGTGCTCAGTCCGGAAACATTATCCGTAGTGAATAAAGATGGTAAACTGGTGCAACCCACTGAGCGCATATCTATCAGCGTTGGAGGCGGTCAGCCCAATGTAACTAACAAGACTACCAGTAATGTAATCATCAAACAGGTAAGCATTCAATAAGCAATCATATGCGATCCTTCAACTTATTTGGTTTAGCAGCAATGGCCGGCCTGGCCATTGCATGCTCCTGGCAATGCAGCAGCACCAGATCACAGGCCGCTTCAGACAAAGGATTGAAAGATCATTACAGGGATTATTTTCCTGTAGGAGTAGCCGTTTCTCCCCGTGCGTTGAAAACGGATGAAGCAGCACTGGTGCTGCGCGAATTCAACAGTCTGACTGCTGAGAATGCCATGAAAATGGCACCAATCCATCCGGCCATGGACCGCTACAACTGGCGAGACGCAGATAGCATTGCCGCATTTGCTCAAAGGCATCAGCTGAAACTGAGGGGGCATACTTTATGCTGGCATCAGCAAACTCCAGACTGGTTATTCGTTGATTCATCGAAACAACAGGTCAGCCGGGAAGAATTACTGAAAAGATTGAAAGAACATATCACAGCCGTTGTCAGTCGCTATAAAGGCACCATCTATGCCTGGGATGTGGTGAACGAAGCCATCAGTGACAAGCCGGGAGAATATCTCCGGAACTCTCCCTGGTTCCGTATCTGCGGTGAAGAATATATTGAAGCGGCTTTCCGCTATGCTCATGAAGCCGATCCTGATGCACTGCTCTTCTACAATGATTACAACGAGATCAGCCCACTCAAACGCGCAAAGATCATCAGGCTGGTGAACAGTCTTAAAAGCAAAGGCGTACCCATTCACGGTATCGGACTACAGGCCCACTGGGCAGTGAATGAACCCAGCTATGGGCAGCTCGACAGTACCCTTCGTGAATTCTCCCTGACAGGCCTCAAACTCCAGATCACTGAACTGGACATTTCAGTGTATGCCAAAGAACATGATGCACGCGCACGGCAGGCCTCTGATACGGACACCAGCTTCTCAGCGCAAAAAGCACAATTGCAGCAACAGCGTTACAGAGAAGCATTTCAACTCTTCCGGAAATACAAACGCCATATCACAGGTGTTACTTTCTGGAATATCTCTGACAGGTATAGCTGGCTGGATAATTTTCCGGTGCGCAACCGCAAGGATCATCCGCTGTTGTTCAATGCAAACCTGCAACGCAAGCAAGCCTGGTGGGATGTTGTGGATTTTAAAACTCCATAGCAAAGACTTATAAGCCAGCAGTAACCTGAGTTTTCCGGATTTCGTAAACCCATTTCCCGGTCTCGACATGAGACCGGGTTACCCGCGTTTAATTTTGCGGCCGTAAACGGCCCAACCCTCCATTTCATATCCGTAACGGCCAACCATTACACAGTAACCCGACCAGGATTTAAAACATAAAAAACAATGATGAAAAGATCAGTACTGATGGCACTGATGTTCTTGTGCACGCTCATTGCAACAGCTGCAGAAGAAACAGGCATTATCAGAGGAAAAGTAACTACCGCAGAAGGCAATCCTGCAGAAGCAGTGACCGTTACTTTCAAAGGAACCAAAAGATCAGCCATAACTGATGAGAACGGTGTATTCTTCCTGCGTAATATCGCTCCGGGCAACTACACCATCGAGATCTCACTCGTAGGTTACGAAACTGTTCAGCAGGAAGTGACTGTAAAAGAAAAAGAAACGGTGAATGTAACCATTCAACTGACGCTATCAACCAAAGACCTGGAAACGGTAATTGTGAGTGGTAATAAACTCACGCGCAACTCCAGCGACTATGTTGCCAAAATCAACCTCAAGAATACCGAGAACGCACAGGTGTACAGCACTATCACCGGCACCCTGCTGAAACAGCAGATGGCCTTCTCTGTAGACCAGGCGCTCTACAATGCTCCCGGTGTACAAACCATGTGGCAGGCTACCGGCCGCGGTGGTGATGGCGGCGCATACTATAATATGCGTGGCTTCATTGTACAGAGCCAGCTCAGAAACGGTATTGCCGGTAATGTAACCAGTCGTGCTGACGCCGTTAACGTGGATCGTATCGAAGTAGTGAAAGGCCCCTCCGCTACCCTCTTCGGCAATACGCTTTCCTCTTATGGAGGTTTGATCAACCGCGTTACCAAGAAAGCATACGACCATTTCGGTGGCGAAGTTTCTTACTCCATGGGCAGCTATGGTTTCAACCGCGCAACTGTGGACCTCAATACGCCACTGGACAAAGACAAGAAAGTATTGCTCCGCACCAACGCAGCTTACTACTCTGAGAAAAGCTTCAGGGATTTCGGCTTCAACAAAGGTTTTGTTTTTGCTCCCACGCTTACCTACAAAGCATCCGACAAACTCACCTTCAGTTTCGATGCTGAACTGTACAGCTCCAACAACGCCTCAGAGCCATTCGTATTCTTCTATTTCCCTACAGACGTTCTGGGTGCACATACTCCCAAAGAACTGGGACTGGATTACAAAAGATCTTATTCTTCCAATGATATCTTCCAGAAATCCAAAGTGGCCAACTTCTTCGGACAGATGACCTATAAGATCTCCAATGAATGGACTTCTCAGACCAACGTGAGCAGTTCTTACAACAATTCCGATGGTCCCTTTGCTTATTTCTACCTGGTTCCTAACACAAACAGGCCTGGCGCTGATTCCATGGTACGTGCCGTACAGGCCACTGCCAACAGCGATATGAACGTGTTTGAAGTGCAGCAGAACTTCATGGGTGATTTCAAAACAGGATCCGTAAGGCACCGCGTGCTCGCAGGCCTGGACTATCTCAGTCAGAAATCCGACCAGATGTTCTACGGAGCCGACTTCGACATGGTGCCCAAGAACGGCTTCATCCCAACCTACGCAAACTTCAACAGGGATAACCTCAACAGCGTTCTCCAGGATGAATCAAGAGTATGGTATTATCCTTACCAGTACCAGGCTTCTACCTATAGCGCCTACGTTGGCGACGTGGTGAATATCACTGATTACGTGATCGCATCTGCCGCAGTACGCGTAGACCGCTATGACTTCAGAGGAAACTTTGATCCTACTGTAGGAGGTTACAAGGATGGTTATGCGCAAACATTCTTCTCACCACGTTTCGGCCTGGTGATCCAGCCCATCCCTGATATGGTATCCATCTTCGGTAACTACCAGAATGGATTCACCAACAAACCCGGAAAAGATTTTGCAGGTGCAAGATTCGATCCTGAAGAAGCAGCACAGTTCGAAGGGGGTGTGAAACTCGATATCCTTGGAGGCAAGCTGAGCAGCACCGTGAGCTACTACAATATCAAAGTAAAGAATGTGCTCCGCGCCGATCCTCAACATCCAAATTTCTCCATCCAGGATGGCACACAAAGAAGCCAGGGTATCGAAGCGGAAGTGATCGCACATCCTTTGAAGGGCCTCGACCTGGTTCTCGGATATGCTTACAACGATTCCAAATTCCTGGAAGCCGATGAGAATGTGAAAGGCCGCCGTCCGGACGTTGCCGGTTCTCCCCATACCTTCAACAGCTGGGTGAGTTATAATTTTTCCGGGGTATTGAAAGGGTTCGGCATTGGTGGCGGCGTAAGGCACCAGAGCGACAACCGCATTGTGAACAGCGTTTCCAATGGTGTATTCACGCTTCCTGAATTCACCCTGGTAGATGCTACCCTTTACTACGAACAACCTAAATGGAGGTTCGGCCTGAAATGCAATAACCTGACCAACCAGGAATATTATACCGGTTACACCACCATGAACTCCCAGCAACTGAGGAGCATTATCGGCAGTGTTACTTTCAAGTTCTGACTTACCCCCTTACTACATATCTCGAGCCCGGCCCGGTGCCGGGCTTTTTTTATACCATCCCTCATTCAACATTTCTTAGTAAATTTATTCCTGCTGGCCAATCACCCTGTTAACCGGCATCCCTACGCTCTCCTGGCATGGTTTTATTGTTGAACAACGAATACAAACACAAAAGTTATGGCAAAGAAAGTGGTAGTAGTAGGTGGCGGCTTCGCCGGAGTGAATTTTGTAAAGAGACTGGCAAATGACGATCGTTTCCAGGTAACCCTGGTTGACAAGAACAATTACACCTTCTTCCCTCCCCTTCTTTACCAGGTGGCCACAGCCTTCATCGAGCCATCGAATATCAGTTATCCCTTCCGCCGCATGTTCCAGAAAATGAGGAATTGCCGCTTCCATATGGGCAGCCTGCTCAAAGTGAACCCGGAGCAAAATACTATCGAAACAGATACCGGTACGCTCTCCTATGATATGCTGGTGCTGTCCGTTGGTGCAGAATCCAACTTCTTCGGTCTTGCTAACGTAGCAGAACAAGCGCTTCCCATGAAAAGTATCGACGATGCGCTCGTACTTCGCAATAAGCTCTTGCTGAACATGGAGGAAGCAGTCCGGGAAACGGATCCCGTTGAAAAAGCGCGGCACCTGAACATAGTCATCGCCGGTGGCGGTCCTACGGGCGTTGAAATTGCAGGTATGCTTGCCGAGATGGGCAGGTATATCGGCGCAAAGGAATATCCGGAAATAAAAGATCTCACTTCGCATATCTATCTCATTGATGCCGGCCCCAAACTGCTTGCCCCGATGAGTCCCAAAGCCCAGACAGAGGCCCTGAAGCAACTCGAAAACCTGGGTGTGCATGTGATCCTCAACAAAGCTGTTAAAGATTATGTGAACCACAAAGTGATCCTTGGAGATGGCATGGAGATAGAGACCAAAGTGCTTATCTGGACTTCCGGTGTTACCGGCCGTTCATTGCCCGGTCTTCCTGCTGAATCTATCGGCCGCGGCAAGCGCCTCCTGGTAGACGCCAACAACAAAGTTTTGAACTCGCAGAACATCTATGCACTGGGTGATATCTGTTTCCAGACTTCCGATCCTGCATTCCCTAACGGGCATCCGCAGCTGGCGCAGGTGGCCATTCAACAGGGCACGCTGCTGGCAAAGAATGTGAAGCGCGCAGCTGACGGCAAGAACATGCTCTCATTCGCTTACAACGATAAAGGCAGCATGGCCATCATTGCCAAATACAAGGCGGTGGCTGATCTTCCGAAGACATTCCTGAAAGGCTTCATTGCGTGGATGATCTGGCTTTTTGTGCACATCATTCCGCTGGTTGGTTTTCGTAATAAAGTATGGCTGGCTTTTTCGTGGATGTGGTCTTTCCTTACAAATAATCCAACGCTGCGGTTGATCATACGGCCTCGTAAGAATTCCTGATTATTTTTTTCCGGCCAACTCAGCAACACCTCCAGGCGATACGCGAAAAAAAAGACCACAGGAATCACAACCGGGGATCCACCGGCTCACTCTCCAACGCCAACACCCCAAACACACATGCATGAATATTTCGCAGTGGCTGCTTTTCCGTAAACCTTTCAACGCCCTCAACCCCCAACGCAAATTCGCGAAGCGCCAGTGATCTCTTTCCATTGAGTCCCCGGTTCTTCAGCCTGTTCAGATTTTCGGGCATGGTGTATTCGGGTCCATATATGATGCGGAGATATTCGCGGCCACGCACTTTGATGGCGGGCTGGATCAGTCCTTTTTCATTGGTTGCAATGAAGTTCAGAGGTTTCACCACCATTCCTTCACCTCCTTCGGCAGTGTATTTCAACCACCAGTCCGTTGCCTGTTGGATGCTGCTTTCCTCTTCCAGATTGACCAGCTGGTATTCTGTTGCCAGCAGTATCTGAGGATCATGGGAGCAGAATTGTGCGATGGTGTTCATATGCCAGCCATGGTCTTTATTGAAATAGTGCCTGCCTTCGGTAGCAAGGATATGGAAGGGCGCGATGGTATAGTCGTTCAGCTCCTTCACGGGCCAGCAGTAGTGACGGTAGGCAGTGATGAAGTCCTGAACAGCCTCTTGCTTTTCTGCGTAGCGTGATATTAGTTCTTTCACGTCGGAGCGGCTGCTGGCTTTTTGCAGTGCGTCCATGGAGGTGTGCAGGGAGCCGGTGGCTACGGCACCAACAGCGCCATACTGGTTTTGCAATAGGACCTGTGCTTTGCTGCTCCAGGGCATGAGTTCAGCGTCGAGGCAGACCCAGTCTGTCTGATGCTCTTCATAGAACCCGGATGCTTCCAGGGCGGCGTTGAGGCGCTGAAGCAGGGCCTGCTCTGTGGCGATGTCGCTGAAGAAAGCCCGGCCGGTTCTCGTATATATGACACCGGTAGCTTCTGATCTGATGCCGAATGCCTTCTCGATGGCGGCGGCATTTCTCGCCACTATCAGGATAGCGCGGGAACCCATATGTTTTTTTTCACAAATGACCTGGGTCAGTCCCATTCTTTTGAAATAATCGAATGCCTCGGTGGGGTATTCGAGGAAATCGGGCAGGGTGCTGGTTTCCGAAGGACTCATGGTGGGCGGCAGGTAGATGAGCCAGCGTGGATCTACTGCAAAACGGCTCATTACTTCCAGTGCTGCAATGGAGTGCTCTTCGCGGATAGTGATATTGTGACCATATTTTGTGGGCACTATCAGTTTACCGGTGAAATCGGAAATATCGAGTACATCATCCTGCTGTTGCTGCAGGGTGAGCGTTACGGGAGCCGCTGCAATGGGACGGACAGGTTCGCTGTACACTTTAGCGGCTGGTACGGAAACCAGTTCTTTTTCCGGATAGCGGAGGGCAGTAAGGCTGCCACCGAATACGCAACCCGTGTCGATATCGATGGTGTTGTTGAGCCACTGTGCTTCGGGAACAGGCGTATGTCCGTATACAACCATGGCCTTGCCTTTGTATTCCGCAGCCCAGTTGTAACGGATGGGAAGACCGAACTCGTCGGTTTCACCAGTGGTTTCACCATAAAGGCAGAATTCGCGTACAGCGCCTGATCCACGTCCCTGCATGGATTCTTTCAGTCCGGCATGTGCCACTACCAGTCTGCCATCATCAAATACATAGTGGCTGATAAGGCCATCGATGAATTCGGCAATCTCTTTGCGGAACTCATCGGATTCTCCGGCGAGCTGTGCTACGGTGGCTTCGAGGCCATAGCGGATATGCACCTGTTTGCCGATCAGCCATCTTCTCAGTTTATCATCGTGATTACCGGGAACGCACCAGGCCAGTCCTGCCTTCACCATTGGCATTACCAGTTTGAGCACGCCGGGTGAGTCGGGGCCACGGTCTACCAGGTCACCCAGGAAGATGGGCTTACGGCCTTCCGGATGGATCCATTGTCCGCTGAGATTCCTATAGCCAAGCTTTTCCAATAGCAGTACCAGTTCATCCAGGCATCCATGGATATCCCCGATGATATCGAATGGTCCGCGGATTTCTTTCTTATCGTTGTAGAGGGGATCGCGTATGACACCTTTGATATTGTCAATGTCCTCCATGCTGAGTTCAAATACATGGCGGAAGCCTTCGGGTTTGAGATAGCGCAGGCTTCTGCGGAGCTGGGAGATCTGTTGCGGGATCACGTGCGGGCCCAGATCCCTGTCAGGCCGCAGCCTGCTGCGCTGTGAGCAGATCTTCTCTGGCGTGTTTACAACGATGGCTACAGGCAGCACATGATATTCGCGCGCCAGTCTGATCCAGTCTTTACGTGCATTTTCCTGTACGTTGGTAGCGTCCACTACGGTGAGCAGACCGTTCTTCAGCCTTTTGGCAACGATATAACGCGCCAGTTCAAAAGCATCTTTGGAAGCAGCGAGGCTGTTCTCATCATCACTGACCATGGCGCGGCACTGATCCGAACTTACGATCTCGGAGGGCAGGAAATGTTTTCTGGCAAAAGTGGATTTACCGGAGCTGGATGCCCCGATCAGGATCACCAGAGAGAGTTTGGGAACATGTATATATTCTGCGTTGGATCGCATGGTTGATTCTTATTTATTCCTGGAAAAAACAGCCATCTGCGTGAGGGCGCCCACTTCGGGTGCCTCGTCGCCTACTGACTTGAAACTAACATTGTAGCCGTGTTCTGAAGCGATACGGTTGCCCCAGTCGGCAAATTCCTGCCGGGTCCATTCAAAGCGATGGTCGCTATGCCGCATTTTGTCGTGCGACATGGATTCAAAGAGCACGTTGTACTCCTTGTTGGGTGTGGTAATGATCACATATACTGGTTTAGTATACCCGAATATCACTTTCTCCATAGCGGCCAGACGGGGCTCATCCAGGTGCTCGATCACTTCCACCAGGGCGGCAGCTTCATAACCTTCGAGGCGTTTATCGCGGTACATGAGGGATCCCTGTAACAGGCTGATACGTTCGCGTTGCTTTTCAGGCATGCGCTCCGTTTTCAGTTTCTCATGGGCGATGCTGAGAGAGCGGTGGCTAACGTCCATACCAAGTATCTTTTTGAACTGTTTCTGTTCCAGCAGCAGCCTGAGCAGTTTGCCTTCGCCGCAACCGAGATCAGCCACGCTGTGCGCGCCGGTGAGCAGGAGCTCATCGCAGACCACTTTGAGCCGTTGATCGTGTACGCGCAGTTTCCGTGTATTCTCAAATGCTTCTTCAGCAACGCTTTCATCCTCTCCTGGTTCTTCTTCTTCGATCAACAATCTCTCCAAGGCTTCATTGGTGAGGTTCGAACTGTATTTAAGGTATCGTTTAGTGATCAGTTCTTTGGCAGGATGGTTGGGTAACCAGTCCTTTCCCTTCTCCATCAGTTTATCGATATCATGCTGTCCTACGAAATAATGCTTCTCATTATCACAGACCGGAATAAGGAGGTAAAGATGGGAGAGCAATTGCTGAACAGTAACGCTATTGGTCAACCGAACTGAAAAATAACGGCTGTTTCCCCACTCCGGGAATTGCGGATCCACAGGATACCGGCTGCATTCCACAGTATAGCCGAGGGGCTCAAAGAGGCTGCGCAGCAGCTCTTCCCCCCCGCTGACAGGAAGGCCACTGAGCTGTATTTCCAGAGGAAAAGGGATGCTTACCAGTTCCGGTTTCAACTGGCATCTGCCTCCCATGGCAGTACCGAATGCCCTGGCAATGGCGGCGCTCATAAGGGAGCTGGCCACATAGGGACGATCATTCACGTATTGCTGGAGGGCAAAATCATTTTCATTCTTTTTTCTTACGAGCCCGATGGGATCGATATCGAGCAATAACCCAATGGAACATCGCTCTTCCGAAACTTCGGGATAGAAAATATGGGCGATGCCCGCGGAGATCTCAACCTGCTGCACCTTATCTGGATGCTTGTGTAAAAGAAAACTCAGGTCGGTTGCGGGTTTTCTGTTTGTAGTAATGGTCAGTAACATAATTAAATAGTGAATACCGGTACAGGGCTGATTCCAAAAATAGCTAAAAGTTCGGTTCAGCCGCAGGCGGATAGTCACAGATGCGCATAAGGGAATGGTTCCATAAAAAAGTCCCCGGAAAATTTCCGGGGACTGAGAGCTGCAGAAAGGAGCAGTGGAGTTCACATTCCCGTAACAATTCCTTCAACATTGCATAACGTGCCCGAGTGGGGGTTGGCCCTGCGCTTCAACTACTTTCGCGCCGGGAAAACTCCCATACTCTCACCAACAATTCAGTTTATGAAAAAATTGTACGCAGTACTGGCAGCCACCCTGCTGACCAGCATCGCTATGGCCCAATCCATCGTTAAGGTTAAAGTGATGGACGATCAGAAATTAATTCTTCCCGGCGCCAGCATCCAGCTGGATGACAAAGGCGGCCGCTCTATCTCAAGCCATGAAGGCATTGCAACCCTCTTGAACGTACCTCAGGGAAAACACAGGATCACCGTAACTTATATCGGTTATCAGAGCCTCACACTGGAGTTTGAGAACAACTCCAAACCTGTGGAACTGACAGCCACGCTGCATGCAGGTAATAATGCACTGGAAACTATCCTTGTAATGGGCGACCGTCGTAAAGGACAGGCTAAAGCACTGAACCAGCAGCGAAACTCTGATAATATCACCAATATTATCAGCGCTGACCAGATCGGCCGCTTCCCTGATGCCAATATCGGAGACGCCATCAAGCGTGTACCCGGTATAACCATGCAGAACGATCAGGGTGAAGCCCGCAATATCGTTGTGCGCGGCATGGGCCCCGAGTTCAACTCCGTTACTTTCAACGGTGAGCGTATCCCTTCTGCAGAAGGTGATAACCGCCGCGTACAGATGGACCTCATCCCAACTGATATGGTGCAAACCGTAGAAGTGAACAAAACACTCACTGCCGATATGGATGCAGACGCCATCGGAGGTTCAGTAAACCTGGTTACCCGCTCTACACCTAACTCATTCCGTCTCTCCGGTACACTGGCCGGTGGTTACAGCCCTATCCGCAACAATGGCTGGAATGGAACAGCCAGCATTGTTGCAGGTACACGCCTTCTCAAAGACAAAGTAGGTGTAATGTTCAGCGGTTCTTATAACAAGAACGTATTCGGATCAGATATGTGGAAGCTGTATGGAGCAAAGATGCCAATGGCAAACTCTTCATCAGCGATCATGATGTTCGTGTGTATGATGAAATGCGCATACGCAGAAGTACTGCTGCTACCATCGACTGGAAGATCAACGCACTGCATACCATCACCGCTACCGGCAGCTACAACTGGCGTGATGACAAAGAAAACCGTTTCCGCCTCCGCCACCGCTACCGCGGTGATGCTGATGAACCAAATCCGGCAGAACTCATCTATGATGGAAAAGGTGAGATCACCGGTTACACCAATGGTGAAGTGCTCCGTCAGACCAAAGGGGGCCTCGATAACAAACGAAACGACAACCGCCGTCTGGAAGACCAGCGCGTTCGCTCAGTAGCACTGAAAGGAGATCATATCTTCGGCAGGCTGCGCACCAACTGGAGCGTACAATACGCCAAAGCTTCTGAAAAAAGACCTCATGAAAGGTATTTCGCTATGGGCCGCCGGAATATCACGGTGAACCAGCATATCGCAGATCCGGAAACTCCGTTGACCAGCGATAACCTTCCTCTCACTTCGTACACCCGTTTGAGTGAGCTCACTGAGCAGTTCCAGGACCAGTATGAGCGTGACCTGAACGCCAAACTGAACGTTGAATATCCTTTAAGCCTTATTCCCAATCAGAAAGGATGGCTGAAAGCAGGCGCCCGTCTGAGAAACAAAAAGAAAGAGCGCAACAACAATTTCTTTGAATATGATCCTGCTACCAGCTTCGGCAATATCAGCCTGCTGCCACTAATCGACAAAACAAACGGCGATTTCTACCCAGGCAGCAAGTATGTAGCCGGACAGTTCATCGATCCGAAATATCTTGGTCGTCTTGATCTCAAGAACGCTGCCCTCTTTGAAGAAAGCGATGCTCCCGGTGAATATCTCTCCGGCAATTACAGCGCCAAAGAAGTGGTAACTGCAGGTTACCTGATGCTGAAACAGGACATCACTGAGAAATTCTCTGTGAATCTCGGCGTTCGCGTTGAGCACACCAATATCAACTACACCGGTAATATCGTGGAAGATGAAGAGGTGTTCAAAGGTCAGGCTCAGCTGAAGAACAACTATACCAACGTTCTTCCCAACGTGAACCTGAAATACCGTTTCAACAACTACTTTGTGATGAAGGCTGCCTGGACCAACAGCATTGCACGTCCCAAGTATTTCGACCTGGTACCTTACTTCAATGTTAAGCCCGGTGATAATGAGCTTGCTGCCGGTAACCCTGCACTGGAGCCTGTTAAGTCCTCCAACCTCGACCTTATGGCTGAGTACTACTTCAAATCAGTAGGTATCGTTTCAGCAGGAGTGTTCTACAAGAAACTGGATGGCTTCTTCTATACTTATATCGACAACAATTACACAACCAACAAATTTGCAGGCAACTTCCCCGGTGTGAACAACCCGATCGCTCCCGGCGACAACTGGTATTTCTCACAACGCCGCAACGGTCAGGGTGCTGATGTATATGGATTTGAAGTGGCAGCACAACGCCAGCTGGATTTCCTCCCGGGCTTCTGGAAAGGATTCGGCGTATACCTCAACTACACTTACACGCATTCAAAAGCCAAAGGTATTTACGATGCTGACGGAGAACTCGTTCGCAGCAATGTTAAACTCCCAGGCGCCGCACCCAATATTTACAACGCTTCACTCAGCTACGAGAACAAGCGCGTTTCAGCCCGCATCTCTGCCAACTTCACTTCTTCTTATGTTGACGACAGTGATGATGCAGGTTACAATGCAGACAGCTTCTACGACAGGTACTACGACAAACAATTCTTCCTGGATGCCAACGCTTCTTACGCCATCACTTCCAAATGGAGGATCTTTGCTGAGGCCAACAATCTCACCAACCAGCCTCTCCGTTACTACCAGGGGGAGAAGAACAGAACAGCACAGGTTGAATACTACGGGCCGAAATTCAACATGGGTGTGAAATTCGACCTCGTAAAATAAATTATATTTAAACATTAAAAGAAACTGTTGATGAAGCATACGATTGTATCACTGATGGTTATTGCTGCATTGGGTTGCGGCACACAGAAGAAGTTGTCCCTGGATCCCAATGCGCTGAAACCTGCAGTGGTAACGGAAAAAGTATCCTTTGACACGGATGATCCTGCGATCTGGATCCACCCCACAGATAGATCCAAAAGCCTGATCATCGGAACAGATAAAGAAACAGGTGGCGGCCTCTACGCATTCGATCTCCATGGAAAGATCGTTGGTAAAGCAGTAGGCATGCTTCGTCCTAACAATGTGGATATTGCCTACGGCGTGAAGCTGGGCGGTAAAAGCGTTGATGTGGCCGTGGTTACCGAAAGAGAGTCCAACAAGCTCCGCTTTTATTCACTGCCCGGCATGAAGGAGATCGGAAACGGACTGGAAGTTTTTTCCGGTGAAACTGCCAGAAGCCCGATGGGAGTTGCAGTGTACACACGCCCATCAGACAATGCCATCTATGTTATAGTTGGAAGAAAGACCGGTCCTTCCGGCAGCTATCTCTGGCAATACCGTTTGTTTGAAGAAAAAGGAAACCTGGCCATGGAGCTGAGACGCAAGTTCGGTAATTTCAGCGGCAAGAAAGAGATAGAGAGCATTGCCGTTGACAATGAGAACGGTTACGTGTACTATTCCGATGAGCAGGCAGGTATTCATAAATATTATGCAGATCCGGTAAAGGGAAATGAAGAACTGGCTTTCTTTGGTCAGACCGATTTTGCTTCGGATCTGGAAGGCATTTCTTTCTACAAATTCCCTGATGGCACAGGTTATATCCTGGTGTCTGACCAGCAGCGCAACCGTTTCAATATCTACGCAAGGGAAGGAAGCAATGGCAACCCTCATGCACATACGCTGATCACCAGCCTGCCTTTTTCCACACAGGAGAGTGATGGCAGCGAAACCACCAGCATCAGCCTGCCCGGTTTCCCCGGCGGACTGTTTGTGGCCATGAGCACAGACCGTACTTTCCAGTATTACCGTTGGGCGGATATTGCAGCAGCAGCAGGACTGCGAACTTATAACGCAGAGAAATAAACTTTACCTGAAACAACCAACAACAAGGCCGCTCACATTGTGGGCGGCTTTTTTATGCTACGTAAATGGAGTGTTCGAGCAGATCCTGCGCTATTTTGTTAATAGCATTACGGAGTTTGTTCGCCTGTTCATTGGAGGGATATTTCACGCCACTTGCGTACTGACGGACCAGGCCTGGGTTTAGTCCGGCAAACTTAGCAACAGATGTTATGTTGAGGTAGTCATGTTCCTGAAAATAAGCCTGAAGATCATAGCTGAATTCAAAGTCAAGTTTGTTGACGTCTATCTTCTTCCAGAATTTATCATTCCTACCTTCGTGTTTTACATAATCCCTGATCAGCTCTTTCAGGTTCTCGATCACCTCCCAGGTGTTATTGCCGTAGGGGGTGGGCGTAAAACTTCCACGGTTTTCAACTCTTCCCCACAATACGCCATCATGCTTTTCAATGATGATATCAAGTTTGGTTGAAATGGAATTTGATTTCATAATAAACAATTTTGATTGAAATACTCTGCTGGAATGATATCCATTACTTTCTAAGTTTCCGTAAGAGAGCATAAGTAAGTCTTATTCCAACCTCTTTGCTTCCATGAAACGGAACCGATACTATTTCACCAGTAGCAGGATTGCGGAAAATTTTATGACTTCCGGATTGCCGGATTTCAATCCAACCAGCATGCCGGTACAGCCTGACTAAGCTCTGAACTCTTCATGTAATCATTTTTAGATGTTCAAATTGGTCAGGATGTATTTCTGGTATGTAACACAAAAATAAAAGGTAGCAATTAAGCTACCAAATAAAAGTAACGAAATTGCTACCCGAAAAAGGTCAAAGTTTTTGAAACATCTTTATGCACATAGTTATTTACCCTTTTACTAATATTAACCACATTTTTAAAAATGTGGTTAATATTAGTAAAAAGAGCTTCAACTACGGGCAAACAAAAAGCACCGGAATATACCACCGGTGCCTCTCTTTGTTTAATTTGTTTATTTTACTTCTTCCCCTTCGCCAACTCCTTATACCGCTTCAACGCCTCTATATAATAATAGTCCGCATAAGTGATCCCCACATTGATCTCAGACTTAGCCGGCAAATGCCCTACAGAATGCTCTATTATAAACCCGCCATTCGTTCCGGGCGCCGCAGTATAATTAGCCGTTGACAAAGAACGCAGGATCTTATCTGCCGCCAAGAAGTACTTATTCGCTTGTTCCTTACCGGTATATTTACATAATTCCAGCAAGCCGGCTGCAATGATCGCTCCTGCAGATGCATCCCTGAATGCATGGGGAATATCAGGCGCATTGTAATCCCAGTAAGGAATACCATCTTCAGGCAGATTCTTATGATCCAGCACATAATCAGCGATCTTCTCCGCCATTTGTAAATACACAGGATCCTTCGTCTCACGATAGGTCATGGTATAGCCGTAAAGCCCCCATGCCTGTCCACGTGCCCAGGCAGAACCATCGGCATACCCCTGCGCAGTTTTTCTTTCCCTCACTGCTCCTGTGTTCTTATCATAATTCACTACGTGATAAGAGCTGTTATCATCTCTGAAATGATGCTTCATGGTGGTATTTGCATGGGTGGTTGCTATTTTATAAAAAGAAGAATCACCGGACACCTTCGTTGCATAGAACAACAATTCAAGGTTCATCATATTATCTATGATCACGATAAAGTCTGAACTGTCTTTTGAATTCCAGGATTTGATACACCCCACTGCCGGATTGAACCGGGTGCTGAGAGAAGCAGCACTCTTCAGCAGAATGCTTTTTGTATCATCGGAAGGGAACATCCTTTGAAGATTTCCAAAGCTGCAATACATCATGAATCCTAAATCATGCGTGCTTGTATTGTATTGCTCTTTCTCCAGCACTTTTAAGATGCGTTGCGTTTCTATCAGCAGGGATTTATCTTTTGTCTGCTCATACAGATACAGCAAACTGCCCGGATAAAATCCGCTGCACCACCAGCCGCTGTTGCTGGTTTCAAATTTCTTAAAAGCAGGATTGTAATTCTTCGGGAATTTATCCGAAGGCAGTTCTCTCATCATCACTCTATACTGCGCAGCACCTTTTGCAAAGGCAACAGGGATGCTTTTCAACAACTGCTTGTTGTAAGGGAACTGCTGTGCAGTTGATTCAGAGGTACAAGCGACCATCAGGAAAAACACCAGGAAAACAGAAAAAGAAAAAGCTCTCATGTACGTGTAAGTTTATGGAATGAAAGATAATTCTTCCTAAATTCATTTTCAAACCAAAACTGCATTTCTATTTGGTTCACTGAAACCTTATTACTGCAATGAAGTCACTGAGTAGTTTCCTCCTTTGCTTGCTGTTGGGCAAACTCTGTTTCGCCCAGAATCAGATCGGGTTACCCCAGATCGTGAATTACCAGAGTTATGAATATAAAGCCGGCGTGCAGAACTGGGCCATTGAGCAGGATGTGAATGGCATACTCTATTTCGGCAACAGCGAAGGCCTGCTCAGCTTCGATGGAAAATTCTGGAGAAAGTACCAGCTTCCCAATCAGACAGTGATCCGCTCCCTCAAGATCAGTTCAAACGGCCGCATCTATGTAGGTGGTCAATCCGAGATCGGTTACTTCTTTCCCGATGCTACTGGCAAACTCACCTATAACAGCCTCAACTCTTTACTACCGGAAGAAGAAAGGAAATTCCCCGATATCTGGAATCTTGTAGTAGCCCGCGATCAGGTTTTTTTCCGCGCACGTAACAAGATCATCCACTACAAAGACGGGATCATGAACGTATACAAACCCGGTACCAAGTGGGATTTCCTGGGTGAAGCCAACCAGCACATATACGCACAGGAACACAGCAAAGGACTGCTGGTGTATGACGATGGCGTATGGAAACCAGTATGTAACCACCCTGTACTTGACGTAACACCTATTACGTCAGTCACGGATCTGGGTGGCGACAGCGTGCTGGTTACCACATTCCGGAACGGGCTCTTTGTACTTTATAATAATACACTCGTTCCTAAAAAAACAAGTGCCGATGAGGTATTCATGAATGACCGCATTTACTGCACAGCAAAAGTGAACAGCGACTGGATGGCTTTCGGCACCAATTCATCAGGCGTGGTGGTGCTCAACAGGAACGGAGAGCATGTGCAGACTTACTCCTACCGCGAAGGATTGCAGAAGAACAATATCCGCAGTCTCCTGCTCGATCGTAACAGGAATCTATGGATCGGACTGGATGACGGCATCGATCAGGTGGCCATCAACAGTGCCGTGAAATATATCTATCCGGATAAAACAAAACAGGTCACTGGTTACGCCACCCGTATCTTCAATAATAAACTCTACATTGGTACGTCAAACGGTTTATACTCCACTACAATCTCCCCTACAGCAAAGGACCTGAGTCAGGCTGCCGGCTACTTTACGGAGGTTGACAATACCACAGGGCAGGTTTGGAACCTCGATGAGATCAACAACCACCTGCTGGTGGGTCATGAAGACGGCGCCATGGTGGTAAAGAACAATTCAGCCCACAAGCTCTACAATACCATAGGGTCCTGGCTTTTCAGGCCTGCATCGCCTGTTTACCCTTCTTCAAATATTCTCGCAGGTACTTACACAGGCCTTCGCGTGATCAGTTTTGTGAATGATCAGTTTGTGGACCGTGGCAGCCTAGGCGGATTGATAGAGTCACTGCGCTTCATGAGCTTCGACAGTAATACCAGAACCCTCTGGGCCTCACATCCCAACAGGGGTGTTTTCAGGATCTTATTATCGCCCGACTTTTCCGCTATTGCGCAAATCAGTTTGCTGGGAACGAAGGAAGGACTGCCCGCTGATAACGGCAATTATATTTTCCGCATCAAGAACCGCATTCTCAGCACCAGCGTTGACGGCGTATATGAGTTCGATGCAGCCAGGAACCGCTTTGTAATGAGCCCTCTGCTCAATCCCATATTCAAAGGGATGAATATCCAGTATTTGCATGAAGACGGCCGGGGAAATATCTGGTTCGTTTCCAACAAAAGACTGGGCGTGGTGGATTTTCAGAAACCTTCCAGTGGCTGGAATTATACCATCCAGTATTTCCCTGAACTCAACGGCATTGTACTGGCGGGATACGAGAGCATCTACTCCCTCAACGAAGAGAATATTTTCATCGCTGCCAATAAAGGCATCATACATCTCAACTATAAAAAGTACTGCGAGCAACAGAATAAACCTGATATACTGCTGAGTCAGGTAAGGGTACCAGGACAGAAAGACAGCATCCTCTTCGGGGGGTATGCGCAATCATCAGGTGCTGTTGTGCCTTTTAAAGAGAATAAAATACAGCAACTGTCCGCTCACCTGAACTCACTCCACTTTGAATATTCCAGTACGCTTTTTGAACAGATGCGGAATATCGAATTCTCATATATTCTGCGTGGTTTCGATAAGGACTGGAGCCACTGGAGCAATCGCAGTGAGAAAGACTATACCAACCTGCCTCCCGGCAAGTACAGTTTTATGGTGAAGGCACGCAATCACAAAAGAAATGAATCCTCTGTAGTGAGCTACCAGTTTGAAGTGGAGCGCGCCTGGTTCAACAGCTACTGGATCTATACCCTGTACACGCTGCTTGCCCTGGGCGCCATCTGGTTCATCTTCCGCTGGCAGCAGAAAAAACACCGGAAGGAAAGAGAGCACCAGCGCTATCTCCACCAGCTGGAACTGGACAGTAATGAGAAAGAAATGGTGGAGCTCCGCAACCGGAAGCTGGAAACCGACCTCAATTTCAAGAACAGGGAACTGCTGACCATGACCATCAACCTGGCGCAGCGGGGCGAAGTACTGGGTAAGATCCGGGAAAGCGTCAGTTCCCTAATCAAAAAGGATAATTCCAACGACAACACACCCACCTACAAGAACCTCCTCCGCCTGATCAGGGAGGTGGAGAAAACGAATGAAGACTGGGACAAATTCGCCATCCACTTCAACAGTGTGAATATGGACTTCTTCAATACTTTGAAGGAAAGGTACCCCGATCTAACTCCCAACGAACTGAAACTTTGCGCCTACCTGCGGATGAACCTCAGCTCAAAAGAGATTGCCCAGTTGCTCAATATCACTCTCAAAGGAGTGGAGGTTGCCAGGTACCGTCTCAGGAGAAAACTGCAACTGAAACCTGAGGTACTGCTGCCGGAATTCCTCAGCAACCTCCCGAAACAAGGGGATGCCGGCGGTAGCGGTCACTACTCTTAATGATCCCTCTAAAATTCTGTTCTTCAATTATTTGACACTACAGTGTAGGGGCACTGTAGTGCCTGGTTGAAGTAGTATTCAATCAAAATTGATTGTGTAGGGTTAAAGTAGTGCCTGTTCATTTCCGGGGCTACTACCTGCCAGCATATTTTTATAACGCACGTGAGATTCTTTTTACAGACTGCTCATTTTCCTCCATCAGTTTATCAACCAAAACCTCTCAGGTATTTTTTAAACGATTAAGACTAATTGCCATGCTTCAAAAATTTAGCCTTCCAAGTAATGCTGCAGTGGATAAGCACCCTCGCTTATCGGCTGTCATCCGGCAGCTTTCGATTGTCTGGCTGCTTATCCTTTGTTTTTCAACCCAACTGCTTGCGCAGGGTACTTCCATTTCAGGAACCGTGAAAGACGATAAGGGAAATCCCTTAGCTGGTGTTGCGGTGAACGTGAAAGGTACAGGTACCGGGAGTACTACAGGTTCAGATGGAAAATACTGGATCAATGCCGCTCCAAATGCCACACTGGTTTTCTCTCATGTTGGATTTACCGCCCAGGAAGTGGCGGTGAACAACAGGACCTCCATCGATGTCACCCTGGTACAGGCAGACCAGTCGCTCGACCAGGTGGTAGTGATAGGTTATGGTACCGCCCGGAAAGGAGATATCACCGGTTCCATTTCCTCCGTTAGCTCTAAAGATCTCAAAGCGGTGCCCGCGGCATCACTCTCCCAGGCGCTTACTGGTCGTGCTGCCGGTGTGAGAGTAGGTACAGCTTCCAATATGCCCGGTGGTGGCATATCCATCCGTATCCGTGGTGGCAACTCCATCCAGGGTGGTAACGAACCACTCTACGTAGTGGATGGCTATCCGCTGTACAACGAGAACGGCCCTGCCATCAACCCGAACGATATAGAATCCGTGGAGATACTGAAAGATGCATCCGCTACCGCTATCTACGGTTCACGCGGCGCCAATGGTGTAGTGATCATCACCACCAAAAGAGGCAAGGCCGGCAGGAACCAGATCCAGTTTGAATCTTATTACGGCATTCAGAAACTGCGGAAGAAAATTCCCATGCTCAATGCAGAACAACTGGCCACTGTGATCAATGAAGGCGTAGCCAATGTGAACAAAGACAACGTGGGCAATCCCGGTTTCCCTAAAGCACTTCCTTTTACAGAAGAACAGATCAAAGCGTTCGGCGTGGGAACTGACTGGCAGGATGCCATCTATCGGGAAGCACCTATTCAGAACTACCAGCTCACCTTCTCCGGCGGCACTGATAAATCGCAGTATGCCGTATCTGGCAACTACTTCGAGCAACAGGGTATCGTTATCAATACAGGATACAGCAGGGGATCCGTTCGCCTGAACCTGGACCAGGAGATCAATAAAAGACTCAAGCTCGGCGTGAGCGCAACGGTCAGCCGCAGCAAAGGCAATATGGTGAACACCGATGGGGATGGTGGTGGCGGTGCCGGTGTTGTATACGGTGCATTGAACTTCTCTCCTACCGTGCCCATCTTCAATGCAGACGGCACTTACACCATCAACAACAGACCTGGTGGCGGTATCCTCATCAGCAATCCTGTAGCACTGGCCAACGAAGTACAGAATGTGAACGTTGCCACCAGGGGCATTGGCAATGCCACACTCGAGTACAAGATCATGGAAGGACTGTACATCAAAACCCTGCTCGGTACCAACTTCAGGTATGAAAAGAGCAATACCTATCTGCCGCGTACTGTGTACTCCGGACAAGCCAACAATGGTACTGCCAGCATCTACTCACAGCAGTATGCAGAATGGCTGAACGAAAACACGCTCTCATACCGTAAAACATTTGCAGATATTCACCGCGTAAACGCGGTGGTTGGTTATACATTCCAGAACGGAAACTTTGAAGATGTGCGCGCCAATGCACAGAACTTCGCCAATGATATCCTGCTGTACAATAACCTGGGCACTGCACAGCAGACCAACACCGGCGCTTCCAACAAGAATGAGTGGATGCTGCAGTCGTGGATCGCACGTGTGAACTATGATTATGATGGCAAGTACCTGCTGACACTTACCGGCCGCCGCGACGGCTCCTCCCGTTTCGGTGAAGGCAACAAATACGCTTTCTTCCCATCGGGCTCTGTGGCCTGGCGCGTCTCCAACGAGAATTTCATGAGTGGCATCAGCTATATCAGCGACCTGAAACTCCGCGCCAGTTATGGTTTAACGGGCAACCAGGAGATCGGTCAGTTCCAGTCGCTCGGCGCCCTGGGTACACAGAATTACAACTTCGGGAATGTGCTCTCCGTTGGTTACGCACCCAACCGTGTAGGCAATCCCAATCTTAAATGGGAATCCACTTCCCAGCTCGATTTCGGTCTGGATGTCAGTCTCTTCAATAACCGCGTGCAGTTGACGGCAGATTATTACCAGAAGAAAACAAGAGACCTGCTCTATAATGTGAGCCTGCCCATTACTACCGGCTACAGTACTTCACTACAGAATATCGGCAAGGTGAACAACACAGGGTTTGAACTCACCCTGAACACCACCAACTTCTCAGGTAAGGATTTTGAGTGGACCACCAGTTTCAATATTGCCTGGAACAAAAACGAGATCATCGATCTGGGAGCAGTAACAGGTGATATTCCTGTAGGTGGCGCAAGCGGTCACCTTCAGCTGGCCAACTCCGGCATCCTTCGGGTAGGCGCTCCCGTTGGAGTCTTCTTCGGACTGATCACAGACGGCATCTTCCAGAATGCCGATGAAATTGCCAAGTCTGCCCAGAAAAATGCCAAAGTGGGCGAACGCCGCTATGTGGATGTAAAGCCGGATGGCGTGATCAACTCTTCTGACCGCGTGATCCTGGGTAAAGCACAGCCTGATTATTTCTACGGCTTCACCAATAACTTTTCTTACAAAGGCGTAGACCTCTCCGTATTCTTCCAGGGAGTTCATGGCAACAGCATTTTCAATATCAACCGTTTTGAACAGGAAAGTATGACAGGTGTGAGCAACCAGTCAACCGCTGTTCTCGATCGCTGGACACCTACCAATCCCAGCCAGGTAATTCCCCGCGCTGCTTCTGTTGGTTCACCTTACCAGGTCACCAGCAGACAGGTGGAAGATGGTTCCTACCTGCGGTTGCGCAATATCCAGCTTGGTTACAATTTCCCGCAGCAGCTGCTGAAAAAAGCAGGCCTCACCGCTGTGAGAGTGTATGTAAGCGGACAAAACCTCTGGACCAAAACCAACTATTCCGGTTACGATCCTGAAGTGAGCCGCTTCAACCAGGAAACGCTGAGCCAGGGTATCGATTATGGCAGCTATCCTGCTTACAAAGCAGTATTGGTTGGACTCAACATCACGCTTTAATTCCTCACAGCTCAAAACTATTATCATGAAACGCATTCTATTTATATTCGGAACGTTGCTGGTAACAGTCAGTGGTTGCCGCAAACTCGACGAAAATCCGGCTAACTTCATCTCCCCTGAAAACTTCTATCGTACACGCAGCGATGCCATAGCAGCAGTAACGGCCGCTTATGCCCCTGTACGTAACAACGGTTTCGTTACCCGTAACTATGCCATCCTGGGAGAGATCACTACAGACAATATGTTCCCGCTGCCCAATAACAATGACCGTGTGCAGCTCGACAACTATGTTCATACACCACAGAACGGTATCCTCCGCGAAACCTGGACCAATTTCTACCAGGGTATTGCATATGCAAACAACGTGATAGACCGCGTGCCGGCCATCCAGATGGATGAGAACCTGCGCGCCAGGCTTGTTGGTGAAGCGCAGTTCCTCCGCGCTTTTTATTATTATCACCTGGTACGCTTGTTCGGCGATCTGCCCCTGGTGACCAAAGCGCTGAAGTCGCTCGCAGACCTTGACTACCCCAAACGCAGTCCCAAAGCGGATGTGTACAAAGTGATCATCGATGACCTGAAAGCGGCGGAAGCCGTGCTGCCTCCCTCCTATACCGGGGCAGATCAGGGACGCGCCACCAGGGGCGCCGCAAAAGCATTCCTGGCCAGCGTTTACCTCACGCTGAAACAATACCAGCAGGCTGCAGACAAAGCGGCTGAAGTGATGGCGCCCGGTTCAGGATACGGCTTATGGGATAACTACCTGGATGTGTATGATATCAAGAATGAGTTTGGGAAAGAAGCCATCTTCGATGCACAATTTGTGAGCGGGCCGGCAGGTCAGGGTGGTAACCTCATCGCATTCTTTGCACAGGAAAACAACTCTGTGGGTGGTCGCGGTTTCGGCTCCTTCCAGCCTACTCAGGAATTGTATGATGCATTCCAGGCAACAGACAAACGTAAAGTGGTATTCTTCAGTAAGGGAACAGACAACAAATATTATTGCAACAAATGGATAGATGCCGATGCAAAAACAGAGAACCAGTCTGACAATAACTATCCGCTGATGCGGTATGCCACGGTGGTGCTCACTTTTGCAGAAGCATACAATGAAGTACATACTCCTGTTGACGACAACGATGCTTACAAAGCCATCAACAGTATCCGCCAGCGAGCAGGCCTGCCGCTGTTTTCAGGACTCACACAAAACCAACTGAGGGATAGCATCCTGAATGAAAGAAGACTGGAGCTTTGCTTTGAAGGAGAGCGCTGGTTTGACCTGGTGCGCACCGGCTTATTGGAATCAACGCTCAAGGCCAAGGGCAATAACAACATCAAACCTTTCCATGTACTTTTCCCTGTACCACAGTTTGAGATAGACCTCAACCCGAATCTCAAACCACAGAACCCGGGTTATCCTGATTAAAGAAGCAGGTTTTATTTATAGATCGATGAAAGGCTGACCGTACAGGTTGGCCTTTCTCATTTTATCAGCGTGTGCCAAATCGCTCGCGTCCCCGACTTCTGGCCGCACTCTGAGTATTTTCAATACCTTTAGCAACTAATCAACAACCTGGCAAATATGAAATTGTTACTGAAACACACAGCCGCACTGCTTTCCATCTCCCTTATCATGGCAAGCTGCGGAGGCAATGGCACACCCAAAGAAACATCAACCACCGATTCTGTTACCAATACAGATCCTGTTCCTCCACCCACAGAAGAACAGGGTATAGTTGAACCCGTTGCTCCCACTGCAGATTGCATGATGAGCGCGAGCCTGGGCGCACGCAGCTGGAAAGCATCCGGAGTAACCGTTAACCAGATCAATGAGCATCTCACCATCAGCCACGACGGAGATTATTCCGATTCCACCGACATCCACAATCTCCAGATCATGATTCACAATTACAAAGGCCCCGGCACCTACAAATTCACGGGTGATGGCAATTGTACATTCTCCGTTGGTCTTACCCAAACTGATACCTATCTCACTTCTCACGAAGGCAGCGCAGGTTCCATCACTGTTGCAGAACACAAGGACAGTATTTTCAAAGCCACCTTCAGCTTCAAGGGCGCCAACAATGATGGCACACCTAAATTCCTGGAAGTAAGCAAAGGAGTGATCAGAGCAAAGGATGGCGGCAACTGCCGCGTGCAGGGAGTGATCAATAAATAATTTTTATACCCATCATAACAAACAAAGGCCCCGGTAACAGAACGGGGCCTTTTGCTTATTACTACTACATGAGAAAATTCGTCAGCCGATAATATCCAGGATCTTTTCATTTTCAATGATCATCATTCCATGCCTGTCTGAAGTAATACCCGGCTGCATCCTGTACGTGTATCGTGGAATATGTCCTTCCATCACCGTTGGCAGGAAGAAGAATTGCAGGTTGGGATTTTTCTCCTGCAATACAGTTCCCACTTCAATGATATGCGTTGAAATGATAAAGGCACAATTCCGGTAAGCAGCGAATGCTTCCGCGCAGGCAAGCGTAGCATCGTATGCATCCTTCACATTGGTGCCTTTGAACAATTCATCAAAGATCACCAGCAGGTCTTTCTTAGTGGCTACCTCTTTGGCTACATTCTTTACACGAAGTACTTCCGCATAAAAATGGCTGTATCCCATATCCAGGTTATCCGGCACATTGATGCTGGAGAAAATACCATCTCGTACAGAAAAGCGCATGGACCTGGCCGCTACCGGGAATCCCATATGCGCCATGTAAACCGCTACCCCAAAGGATTTCATGAAGGTGGATTTGCCGGCCATATTAGCCCCGGTCAGGAAAAGCATATTGCTGTGTGCTTCCAGGGTCAGGTCGTTGCCGATGGCTTTGTCCAGTCCCGGATGACGGCAATCCTTCACATCGATGATACGCTCTCCGTGGGGCAGGGCTTCTGCGTACACGAAACTTTTTTCCCTTGCCACATCGGCTACGGCAATACAAACATCCACCAGGTAGATGAGTTGCAGGAATGCCTTCATATCATCATGAAGCGAATTGCGCAACTGATGATCATGATTAGCTACCTGCAACCCGTTCAGACTACCTTCCTGTACCGGCTGCATCAACCAGGAAAGCTTTCCATGGCTATACAATTGGTGAAAAGCCTTGAGTTCATCCTGCAGCGGGTTATCAGGTTGATCGATCTGCTGGAAGAATGCATGCCATTGCCGCAGCAATCCGATAGTGGTGTAAAATCCTTTATTGAACAACTGGTATTCCTGCATAAGTCCCATCGCTTTCAGGGATCTTCTTCTCGATACCTGCAGGGCATTGCTCACCCATCCCTGTCCGCCACCGGAGAGCAGGTAGGTTTCCATTACACCGAATTCTTCCGTATCAACAGGAAACTGCCAGGCCTTCCTTTGAAAATACTGGAAGATTGAACTCCGTCTGTTGATCTCCTTTTCATTGGTGAGCGGATGATTGAACATACTGTCCATCAGCTGCGCGCCGCCATGTGTACGGGTCTGATTGAAGATGCTGTACAGGGAATTATTCTTGTACCGGCCCCTGATATTGAGATCGTCCAGTGTCTGATTATCTGCAATGAATGCCATACGTAATTAATTATTGAGTCCCTCCTTCAGGATATCGATGATGCCCTCATTATTGATGATCACCATACCATGCCTGTCTTCTGTAATGCCTTTCTCCAGCTGGTAAGTATACACGGGCTTCTGCCCCTGCATCTTTGTGGGAAGGAAAACGAAATTGATATTGTTGTATTTCGGCATCAGGGTATCGCCTGCTTCCATGATATGGGTGCTCACGATGAACATGCAATTGGTTTTGCGTGCAAAAGCGCCGGTGATGGCCACAGTGGCTTCATAGGCATCCTTTACATTGGTGCCCCGGAAAAGCTCATCGAAGATGACGAAGATATTCCTGTTGGCATGGAGCTGTTCTGCCACCTTCTTCACACGCAGCACTTCTGCATAAAAATGACTATGTCCCACATTGAGGTTATCACTGAGATTGATGGTAGTGAACATGCCATCGCGTACGGAAAACTGCATCTTCTCTGCCGCCACGGGAAATCCCATATGCGCCAAAAAGAGGGCAATACCCAGTGATTTCATGAAAGTGGATTTGCCTGCCATGTTTGCTCCCGTAAGAAACACCACATTGCCACCGGGTGTGATGGAAATGGTATTGCCAATGGGCTTATCCAGCTGCGGGTGGTATACATTGGTAAGATGGATGCTGTGCAGCTCCTTGTTGATGGCTTCCGGAAAGATGAAACTCCTTTCGGTAGCAACTCCGGCAACAGAAATGTATACATCCATGGTATATACATGATAGAGCAGGGTCTTCACTTTATCAAGGTGCTGGTAACGGAACAATTTATCCAGCTGGGAATTGTCTTCAAAGGAGATCTTTGAACCCGGCTTTCTTTCGAATACCGGTTGCCAGGCTTCCGATTCCAGGATCTCCTGCATCAGCTGCAAGTCAGTCCTGTAAGTGCTTACAGCAGAATCTGCCAACAATTCACTGATCAGCTTTTTCAGCGCATGGGATACTTCCACCAGTGATGATACGCCCTTGGCCAGCAGCTGGTATTCCGTATCCGAACCGATCAGTGTTTTGAATTTCCTTTCCAGTGTATTGTTCTCGTGCGCCAGCTGGCTACGTTCATCAGTATTGCTGAGGTATTGCTCGATGGCATCGAACTGCTCACTTCGGAAAGGGAACTGCTGTTTGCGCTGCTGAAAATACCGGATGATACTGGCACGCCGGTTAATGGCATCCGTATCAGAAAGAGGGTAGCGGAACATTTGTTCCAGTTGTTCCGCTCCTCCTCTGGAACAGGTACGGTTAAAAATGGAATAGACGGACTGTTTGCCTCTTTTTCCGAAAATATTCAGATCGTCGAGCGTCTGTTTATCTGTAATGAAGTTCATGGTATGTTCAATGAATTGAAACTATCTGCCTCTTCTGCGGATCCAGATCAGCAGTCCGCATGCTGCCAGCACCAGTGGGAATACCCATTTCAGGAAGATATTGCTGACGCTCCAGCTGCCTTCACTCAGCTTGATGGATTTGTCAGGCATGGGGTCCCTGCGCATATCAACGGGCACTTCACCATCGGAAAGCCAGCTGAAGCCGCCATTGATGAGATAGAAATTTCCTGCAGGCAGGTCCTTTCTCATCATTCCCAGCTCACCGTTGCTGAGCCAGTCTGCATCACCCGTTATAAGGATCTTTTGTTCACGGCCATTGATGGTCCTGGATAAAGCGGCCACCGTTGGGATGGGCTCCATTTTTTCAACAGCCGGATTGAATACTGCAGAGTCATCCACAAAATCCGTGGTCTCTGTTTCATTCCAGCTGCCTGTTGAATCGGAAGAGAAGAGCGTGGTTACTTTGAAGCCCTTGCTGCTGTCGATCTGCAGACCACCGCTGGTGGGCAGTGTCAGCAGTGCTTCCCTGCGCTTCATTCCCTCGAAATAGTAAGAGAATTTCGTAGCTGCGAGTGTGGGCTTCAAGGTAAGCAGGTTAGCCTGGAACTTCTCGGAAGGTTTCACCAGTGTTCCCTTCAGGAAGCTGACACCAAACTGCTCAGTGAAAGTATTCATCACATCCTGACGGCCGGGCTCACCGGCGATGAGCAGATTACCACCACGATCGATGTATTGCTGCAGGATCTTCTTCTCATCATCATTGAGCACACGCTTGGGCTCAGCGATCATGAGGATCCGGATACTGTCCGGGATCACCTGGTTCAGCGTCACGTCCTGGAAGTTAAAGCCCTGATTGATCAGCGCATGACGGAAGGTCTTTTCTTCTGCGAACATTTTGTAGCCTCTGTCGAATGCATTGTGGCTTTCCCTTTCACCATGACCGCTCAGGAAACCGATTACCGGCAGCTGCGCAGTAAGGCGCTTGAAAGCAGCGCTGATCTCTGCTTCAGAAGGATAACGCATGGGGTCGTCGAAGATGCGGAGGAAGGTCTTCTGTCCGTTCTCTCTTTCCAGCAAACGCACAAAGCGGAACATTTCAGGTTTCAGGTCCACCTCATTGCTGATGGCGCTGTACGGAAGGATCTCAAATTTGAAGTCCTGCAATTTCTGCAGGGTGTCCATCCGCTGTTTATCATTGAGGGTTGGATATTGTTTATCCAGGTGTTCATTCTTGGCCCTGTGATAATAGTATTTGTATTTCATTTTGATATCCGGCTTGAAGCGGATATACCGGGCGAATGTGCTCACATCCCATTTGAAGGATGCAGGAAGGGCGGTATAATAATTCTCTTCCAGCATATTGGAGTAAGTAGTGATGGTGAGACCGTCATTCAGTTTGCTCAGGATGTCCTGACTGGAACGAGTGAGGGTATTGGTTTTGGTGCGCGTCACATCCAGGTAGCCCATCAGCTGGGGCTTGGAACTGAAATACCCGATCATCATGGCTATTATAAATACCGTGGCATATTTCCCGAAATTGGCAATGAAACTGCTGCGCACTCTTCCTGTATGCAATTTGAGGATAGTGAAGGAAATGAACATACCGATCACCACCACAAAATAAAGCAGGTCTTCACTGGTGATCATACCGGCAATGAATGTATCTGCACGGCCGGAGATGGCGAGCCAGTAAGTGATATCACGCACGAATTCGATCTCCTGCCCTACACCTTTTACATAGTTTAATACGGCAAGCATCGCCAGGGTGCCCATGGCAGCAACTACGGTGTAAGAAGTGAGCGAGCTCATGAAGAGGCCTACAGCAGCATACGCGCAGATGAGCAGGTAGAGGCCAAGCATGCCGCAGAGGATCAGCGGGAAGTCAACCTTTTCAATAGTGCCGGCAGCAAAGAAGCTGAACACGCCGAGAATGGCCATCAGCACCAGTCCGAAGATCATCAGGGATAAATATTTGCCCATGATGATCTGGTAATTGGTGAGCGGGGATGAATAGAGCAGCTTGATGCCACCATTGCCATATTCCCGGCTCATCACGCCCATGGTGAGCAGCGGGATGTAGAGATAGAGATAGGTCTGAACATTAGTGAACATTCCCATCATTCCTCCGAATGTGTTGGAGGTAACACTGTAAAGGCTCCATCCCAGTGTCTGACGGCGGATCATTCCTTCGAAGATCCCCGTGAAGCCAAGTGCTACCTGAAAGGCGAAGATCACCAGGATCAGCCAGGCCACAGGCGAGTAAAAAAGTTTCTGCAGTTCCGTTCTTGCTATTTTGAAAATCGTTTTCATCACAAATATTTTTTAGGTTATGGTTCAGAGACTGGCTCCTCCTGCTACTTTTTTTTCTTGCTGAGTTCTGCGAAAATGGTGTCGAGTGAATTCTTCTCCAGGTTGATCTCCATCAGTCTCCAGTTATTGGATACGCTGGCGGCCACAATACGTTCAGTAACTTCTGTAGCATCGGTGAACTGAATGCGGAAGCGGGTTCCGCCGAGATGGTCCACATTGATCACACCTGGAATGGCTTTCAGCTCCTCCGGGGAAGGTGTTGACATGAGAGATACTACCAGGGTATTGGGCATGATCTGGTTGTCGAATTCATCCAGGGTACCGGAGAATACAACATGACCTTCATTGATCATCCAGATATTGTCGCATAGCGCCTGCACTTCCTGCAGGATATGTGTGCTGAGCACCACAGTTCTTTCTTCTGCGATCTCGCGGATCAGGTTACGCACTTCCAGGATCTGGTTGGGATCAAGGCCATTGGTAGGTTCATCCAGCACCACAAAATCGGGTCTGTGGATGATGGCCTGCGCAATGCCAACACGCTGCTGGTACCCCCCGGACAGGTTCCTGATCAGTCTTTTACTGAAATGGCTGACGCCTACTTTGCTCATCACTTCATCGATAGCTGGCTTTACGGCTGAAGGCTTCATCAGCCTGATATTGGCGCAATGTCTCAGATATTCCTCAACGGTGAGATCGGTCTGAAGGGGTGGCTGCTGGGGCAGGAAGCCGATATGCCGCTTGGCGCGTACAGGTTCCTTGCGAAGGTTCACACCCTGGATATATACTTCTCCCTGGGTTTGTTTGATCACCCCGCAGATGATATTCATGATGGTGGATTTGCCCGCGCCATTGGAACCGAGCAAACCGTAAATACCATTCCGGGTGAGCTCGAAATTGATGTCTTTGATTGCCCATTGCACACTGTACCGGTGGCTAAGGTTCTCCACTTTCACGATGGATGCACTCATTTGCTTACTGATTTTTGGATAAAAGAATAGTGATATGAAGCGCAGCGGTGAGGCCGCGCTTCATTTTCGTATAATGGTAATGGTTACTAGTTGGTGTACCCGCCCTTGACAATCACGTCAACCACTTTGCCAAGTCCGTTCAGGCGGTGCAGCTCTTTGCTGACACCGTCTACGATCACCTGCTGGCTGATATCATACACTATGAAAGTGCCGTCTTCCAGCCCCACGGCAATGGAGCCACCGTTATCATGGGCTGTAATGGCTGTGATCTTAGCAGCAGTTGTTGCATATTTTACTACGGGAGCATTTGTTTTAACATCGTAATACCAGATCTCATTATTGTTGGCACCACCTGTGAAGAAGAGATAATCCCTGGGCTTCACGGCCGTGAACCTCGTCTGTGCAGTTACAACACTGTTACCCTGGAATGGCACCCTTACGCCTGGAGTGATCCTGGGTGTAACACCATCGGAGTTGAATTTGAAAGTCTGGAAGTATAGATTGTGATCATCCGGACTGCGAAGGATCATGGTACCATCCATAAAGTTCCATCCGTCGTTGAAAGATCCACCCCATACATATTCCCAGTTACCCATGCGCTGGAGGGAAGTGTAGTTGGCCGGGTAAGGAACTTCAGGAACAGGGAAGGTATCGATAGCAATGGCGGGGTTACCCATATTCGGCACATAAGTACGGATCCTGAGCAGTCGGTTGACTGTTTTCTCATGCATGATACCCCATCCGCTCATGGTGGTCCAGGTATCCCAGATATCAGACACTTTCAAACCGCCGGTTATATAGAGCGGCGTGCTTACCCAGGGGATGGCAAAGGGAAGAGCGCCTTCAGGCATTACTCTCGCATATACAACACCGTTATAATTCACCATGAAATCCGTAGTTGGAAAGAAACCCATATCCACAGGTTTGAAATCAGCCGGAGCGCCTTGCGTGAATACATTTTTAGCCACCATTTTCTTCTTCATGGTGTTTGCATCCAGTTCAATGGGGCCCTGTCCGCCATTCTGCAATACATACATGCCTCTTCCTCCGGTCACGTAGTAGTCGCGGATCTTCACAGGCTGACTGCCCATGCTTTCACCTTCGTTGAAGGATTTATAAAGACCTGTATAATCGAAATAGGAAGTTCCTGCGATACGTACATGCGCCAGTTCAGATTCACCATCTTTTTCATAGAGGATGGCCCAGCCTGCCCCGTAAGGGGAGGTAACATTCAGATTGATAGCACTGGCTGCGGGGAAGCGGATGCCCGACTTTTTATCTTTCATGTAATAAAAAGCCGAGAAGGTACCAAGCTCCTGTCCTACGTATTTGAGGATCGGCTCGTCTGAAACCTGTTCGCCATTGATGAACCAGGCGTGTTCAAATTCCGTGGTATCGGCAGGATTGCTCCAGGTGCGTACCGGATATACCTTGATGGTGTCTTTCAGGAATGCATTATAGGAATAGGTGGCATACCGGATGGTAACTGAATTACCGTAATTGTAGGTATAATTCCCTTTGTCTTTGATACAGCCGGTTAAAGCGCAGGTCATCAGGCCGGCTGACAATATTTTAGTGATACTATTTTTCATCAGTTAAAATTTTATGGGCCTAGCCGGCAATAGGAATAGTTGATAGCATATCGGATCCATCATCTTCCAGTACAGGAGTCCCTGCATCCTTCATCTGAATGAGGAAGTACTTGAAGCGTTTGATCAGTTCTGTCTTTTCAGAAGTAGATTTATCCGTGAGATCGCCCACACCGGTGAATTCCATGAACTTCCTGAATTTCCTTTCTGTATAAACACCGAGATAGAAGCGGTCCATATTGCTGTCCCACCAGGATGGCTTGGTCACCATATCATTGATGCGGAAGACCTTCCTGGCATAGGTGGTCTGACCAGGTTGTACACCATCAGTTGATGCGATCTCGATGGCCAGCATAAATGTAGTGGTGGCCAGTTCGGGTGTTTTCCTGATGGTGATATAGGCCGTATCCACCGACAGTCCCTGACGGAAATCGAAACTGGCTGGCAGTGAATAATGTCTGGCTTCTGCGGTGGTTGCTTTTGCATCCACTTTGATTTGATATTTCAGCACACCTTCGGGCATTCTTCCGATTAGCTTCACGGGCATCGCTACCGTTACTTCCGTTTTTCCGGGGTGAAAGAAAAAGGAGAAGTTGGTAGTGTCGGTCAATGCCTGCGTGAACTGTACGTAATGACCTGAAGTGTAGACCTGCATCTCTTCCTTTTTACAGGAGAACAGGGCTGTCAGCAGCAGGCTGTATAAAATGTATGATCGTTTCATGAGCATAATCATTGTCAGTTAGAAATTGGTTTCCTCTTCCGGAATTGGCAATACAAACCTTGCGTTGTCCATGGGGATGGTCTGTGACTCAACCTGCATGGGCCTGTCGCGCCTCTTATGCTGGAACACGGTTTGTCCTTCAAGCAGGAATTCACGGTGAAACTCATCAAACAGTTCTTTATAGAAGTCGTTTGGTACAGTGCTGCTGAAAGTGGTGGTGCGGCCTCTTGCATTGCGGACCTGGTTCAGCACGGTGAGGGCTTCTGTGGTTCTTCCTGCCTCGAAGTAGCACTCAGCCAGGATATAGTAGATCTCGCTGAAGCGGAGCACCGGGATGATGGTGTTTTGCTCTTTTCTCCATTGCCAGGTGGAAGCATTTTCCATCCATTTGGCAGAGATGAATTTATTCTCATCTATGAGGTTCCTCCTGAAATCACGCTCATTCAGCGGCATGTATTTATCTACTTCCGGCCTGGATACACCGAAATCGTAGTAAGAGGTTTTGTAATTGGTGAACTGCTCTATCAGCCTGGAATCATAGAATGCCAGGATCACATCGTCCACCAGTTTGCTGTAGAGATTTTCTCCTTTCGATTCCGATTCAAAAGTGAATGCCCACCACCTGAGCCTTCCTGCCGGTCCGAAGGTCTTGTACAGGAATTCTGCTTTCTTCAGTGCGTTCTCTTTGTCGCCATTATAGAGGTAGGCCCTTGCCAGCAATCCCTGGATGGCTACATAGTTAAGTCTGTGCATCCTGAAGTTGAAGAAGAGGCCTCCATTGGTCTGGCTGCTTCCGCTGAGGAGTGATTGCAGTTTCTGTGCCATGGCAGTCCGGTTGGTAATGGTATCGTTGCGCACTACCAGTTGCTGCGCTTCTTCCAGGTCTTTGATCACATTGTCCATTACCACTGATGTAGGCATTGGCGCCGTGATATAGCTTGGATAACTGGTCTGGTAAGGGATCGCATTCATGGTCCTGTTCTTCACAGGTGCAGGAGCGAACATTCTCAGCAGTTCAAAATGAAGCAGGCCGCGGAGGGCTTTGGCTTCGCCGAGGATGAGATCCCTTTCCACTCCTTTGAGCGGGAAGAGCATGGTATCCACCTGTTGCAATTCATGTATGATCTTATTACAGTTTGCAATGGAGTTATAGGCAGTGGACCAAAGGGAGGAAATGGTGGTCCGGATACTGGCATCCGTCCAGGTATAGGACATCATCTGGTACATTTCCCAGTTCACGCGGCCGCGGTCATATTCCTGCGACATGGCGGTGGCGAGCCCCCAGCTGAGTGTTCGACCATATACGGCCTGGCTGGAGACCTGCTGGTAAACGCCGTTCAGTGCTATCCGGAAGCCTTCCGCCACTTCAAACAATTTCTCATCACTGAGCTTGTCTTTGGGCTGAACATCCAGCCATTTTTTACATCCTGAGCAGCTGATGATCACTGCCAGTGAAACGTACAATATTGCTGATAATTTTCGCATGTTGTTTCGGTTTAGAGTCCAACAGTTAAAGAGAAATCGAATGATCTCGCAAACGGATAGCTAAGGCCTCTCTCCTGCCTTACCGTGGAAATGGTAGCCAGGTTATTGGTGCTGAGTTGTGCACGCAGCATGCTGAGCCCTGCCTTTTTAAGCAGTTCAGGTTTGAACTGGTAACCAAGACTGAGCGAGTTGATGGAGATCATATTATAATCCTGGATGAAGCGGGAAGTAGGGCGTGTAGCCATATTCCGTTCTTTGATATCCTTGAGTGCTGTGATGTCTCCGGGATTGCGCCAGCGTTGCTGCAACACCCTGCGGTCTGTATTCCTGTTGTAGAGGTCAACGGTCTCCACTTTGTCGCGGAGAGTAGCATTGTATTGCTGACCACCCGCCTCATAAAGGCAGGAAGTGAAGAGTGTTAAACCTTTGTAACTGATGTTAAGGCCAAATGCGCCAGCCACTTTGGGTGCAGCGTCACCGATGATCACCTGCTCAGCAGCTTCCCAATCGTAAGTGATGGTGCCATCAGCTTTCAGGAAGATCTCTTTACCATCCATCGGATTGATGCCGAGTGAGCGCATACCGAATATGGAAGTGAGTGAACCTCCGGGAACATATTTGGTATGTGCCCTGCTGAACTGGTCTTTTTTGGAAGGATCGGTGGAAGACCACTGGTTGTATCCATCGTACTGCGCATCCACGCGCTTGTTGTATTCTTTGAGCGACTGGGAGATATCGAGGATCTCATTCTTGTTATGCGCCAGGTTACCGTACACGGCGATGATCACGTCTTTGGTACGGTATACGTCCGCACGAACCTGGATCTCAACACCCTTGTTGAGGATGCGGCCGATATTGTCTTTATACTTGGTGAAACCTGAAGACAGCGGCAGATCCACATCATTCACCAGGTCAATGGTTTCCTTGTTGTAGAAGTTCACGTTCAGGTTGAATCGGTCGTTGAGCAATCCCAGATCAAAGATCAGGTCTTTGGTGCGGGTCTTTTCCCAGGTGAGATTGGGGTTACCAAGTCCCATCAGGGTGGCGCCCACACCTGTACGGTACCAGCCATTCACGAGCGAGAACATGTCTTTGCTGGCAAAAGGCGGGAAGTTGGTCTTACCCAACTGGCCGATGTTTGCAGTAACACGCAGCCTGCTGATATATTTATGGTCCTGCATGAACTTATACTTATGGATATTCAGACCAGCGCCTGCAGACCAGAAAGGAGCAACACGCTTTTCTGTACCGAATTCAGAGGAGCCATCCAGACGGGCAGAGAAGTCCGCCAGGTAGATCTCATTGAATGAATAGTTCAATGCAAGGAAAGAACCGAAGATACGGGTATGGTTATCCGAAAAAGCAGGTTTGTTCAGCACTTTGGCGGCAAAGCTGGGTGAGCTTTGGGCGCCGGAAGGGAAGCCGGTGTAGATGCTGCTTTCTCCATCACTCTTAACCTCGTCAGTATTAATACCGGCAGAGAAGTTCATGTCATGGAGGCCTACACGGTTCACGTAGTTGGCGAAGAGTTTGGTTGAAATTGCCAGCCTGTTGAGTCTTGTCATGCTCAGCTGACCGATCTCACTGTAGTTGGTATTGGCAGTGATGCTATACCTTCCTGATGCAGGGTCAATAAAATCTTCGCTGTCGTCAGTGGTTTTGGTTACCGCCAGTTGCCCGCGCAGATTGAGCTTGGGGATGATGCGGTATACCAGTGACAGGTTGTTGATCAGGTTCTGATAACCATTCCGGCTGAAATTCCTGGTATTGAAAACTTCGTACAGCGGGTTGAGCCTGTTCAGCTCCGTGCTGCCGCTATGCCATAGATTGGTATTGAGCAGGTAATTGCCCTGCCTGTCCACCATCTCATCATAAGGTGCTTTCCAGGTATAGTCGCTGAAAGAGCCGTAGGGAGAATTGGTGGCTTTCACTACATCGAAATTGATATCGTTACGCACCTGCAGTCTGGTGGTACGATATTCGAATACAAAGCCGGCCCCCATACGTTCTCGGTTTGATTTCTTCATCACACCATTCTGTTTGTCGTAGCGCAGGAGGGCGTTGAAGCGGATCTCATTGGTACCTCCATCAAAAGTGAGGGTATGTTTCTGGCTGAACTCGTTGGTAACGGGCTGTGCGATCCAATCAGTGTTCATACCACGCAGGATCTGGTTGCTCTTGAGCAGGTATTCATTGTAGAGCTGCCCCATCTGTTGCGGGTTGGTGCTCTCATAGAATCCGGCCAGTCTTTCCGCTTCCAGTTTTTCTGTGGCGTTCATCAGGTCATAATCAGACAGGTCGGGCATGGTGAGGGTGGACACATAATTGTAATTCACTCTTACCTTGCCGGGAAGTGGGGCCACGGTTTCGATCACCACTACGCCGTTGGCGGCGCGGGAACCGTAGATAGCGGTGGCTGCCGCGTCTTTGAGGATGGTGATGGATTTGATCCTTGTCGGGTCAAAATCGTACACCCTTTCCGCCGTTACCTCAAACCCGTCCATGATAAAGATGGGAAGGTTGGGGTTATTGGTAAGCGCGGCTTCCGATACGTCGATATTATCGAGGGCTTTCACGCCGATGCCGGAGCGGCCGCGGATATAGAACTTGGGCATATTATTGGGGTCGGAGCCCATCAGGTTGTTCATTTCGATCCTGAAGGAGGGATCGAAAACCTGGAGCACATCGATCACGTTACGGTTGCTCACTTTGAGGATCTGCTCACGGTCTACTTTAACCGAATTTCCGGTAAAGCTTTCCTTGCGGATATTGCTGTAACCGGTTACCACCACGTCTTTCATGGCGGCTTCCGCAGGTTTCAGTACGATCCTGAGTGGTTTGTCTGTATCTATCACTTTGAATTCCTGTGATTCCATGCCGATATAGGAGAAGATCAGTGTCTGTTTGGCTTTCGCCTGGATGGAGAAGTTTCCCTGTTCATCGGTGGAAACACCAACGGAAGTTCCTTTTACCCGTACGCTCACGCCAGAGAGGGGGCTTCCATCTTCGGCGGTTATACGTCCTTTGACAGGATCTTCTTCCGGCTCGGGAGCTTCAATCACCAGGCCGGAATTGTGCAGGGCATCGGTCAGAGCAGTCACTTCCTCTTCTTTTTCGTAGAGGACAATAGTTTTATCCAGGATCCGGTAAGTAAGGGGTTGATCTCTGAACGCAATGTGGAGGAATTCAGGCAGGGGCATGTTATTGGCGGAAACGCTTACCCGGTGGGCATTTTTAAGCAGTCTTGCATTTCCGAAAACACCATAGCCTGTCTGTTGTTTGATAACGCCGAACAGTTTGCTGAGGGGAACATCTTTCCCTTCATACGTAATGGTTTGAGAATGAGTGGAAGCGCAGACATGCAGACTTCCAATCAATAGCAGCAGGGCGGTTAGTTTCATCGCAATCAGTATTGGTTTCTGAATGAGGCGATGCCGGCTTCTTTCAATTCCCGGTGGGGCAACCGGGTTGGGAGAGGCAACAACATCCCGGGTACAAAAAGCAGTTTTTTGCATACTTTTGCATTAGTTATGGTTAATAAAAAATTCTCCTCCACTGAATTTGGATTAGCCTGACGAATTCGCCGGAAGCAGGTCAGAGCGCTTCCGGTTTTTCAATACAGGCAATCACGTTAGGTAAAGTCAGGTTGTGGTGCTTATGCAGCACCGGACATTAAAATGTTTGCTAATTAGAGTACCAGGATGAGGTATAAGGTTATCAGTTTGGCAGCACAACCAATTTTCTTCCGTCAACTACTTTGAATTGAACGCCTGCGGCTTCCAGGGCTGTAAGCACGTCTACCAGTTTCATATCCCTGCGCAGGTCGCCAAAGAATTCGATATCGGGCACATTCCTTTCGTATATCACTTCTATATTGTACCATCTCACCAGTTGGTTGAGCGCTTCGCGGGAGCTCATACCGGTGAAGTTGAAATAGCCGTTCTTCCAGGCCATTATCTTATCAGTATCGATATCGTTCAGCACAATAATGCCGGACTGTTTCTTTGATTTCGGATAATCCTTTCCGTTAGCTACTATCAGGCCCTGTTGCCCTGGTGCAAGATCCACTGCCCTATCTGCCTGCAGCGCTGTAGCTATCGATCCCGGACAGTTCCAGCAGCTGGTGTCCTTGGTGTTATAGAGTTTCACGGCGCCTTCCAGGAGCGTGGTAGCCATGGAAGTTTCATCTGTGTAGGCTTTCACATTGAACTGTGTGCCTGTTACTTCCACCACGGCCTGGTTGTTCACTTTCACTCTGAACTTCATCAGCGGGTTCTTTGCCACATCCATGAACACTTCACCGGTCACCATCACTCTTCTTTCATTACCTGCAAAGAAGGTTGGATAGGTGATGGAACTGGCCGCATTCAGCCATACCTGTGTTCCATCGGGCAGTAATACTTTGAACTGTCTTCCCTTGGGTGTTGAGATGGTATTCCAGGCCGGGCCGGCATGCTTCTCCCCTGCTGCATTGTAGGCCAGGCGGCCGTCCTGCAGCATGATCTCTGCACCTTCCTGGCTGGCGATCACGCCATTTTTCATACTGTCAAGCACTATCTGACGGCCATCCGCCAGTGTGAGCACAGCGCCATCAGTGCCGGGTATGATACTCGCATCCAGGCTCTGGGCCAGTGTCAGCGGAATATCGGTCTGCGGTTTCTGGCGTACCCAGAGGAACACACTTACTGCCATCAATACTGCAATGGCTGCCGCGATATTCCAGGTGCGTTTGCGGTACATCGGATGAACGGGCGCCTGCACATATCTTTCAGGGTCTATCTTTTCCTGCACCTGCTGCCAGATCCGGCGCTCGCGGACGAGGTCTTTTGCTTCACCCGGTTCGATGGCATCCCACCAGGCATCCAGCTCTGCGATCAGCGCATCATCGGCAGGCAGCTCTTTCACCAACTGGAAAAAAGCTTCCGTTTCCTGTTCCGTACTTTCATTTGAAACAAGCTTCCTGAACAACTCCTGCATATATTCCCTGGGAACGGACATGCCACCTTATTTCTACTAATGACGACAACTAATTCTCCTGGTAGTATCGCACCGGCAGATTTTTTTTTAATTTTTATAAAAGGAGAAAAACGAGAAATCCTGCGAGACTGTCTTTATAATGTGTACGCAGGAATTCCCTGATGGATTCCAGCGCAATGGACATGGTTTTCTTGACAGTAGCAGGAGAAATATTCAATTGTTGTGCTATTTCATTGTAGGAAAGGCCTTCCTCGCGGTGCATGAGGAAGATGCGCTGGCGGCTGGGACTGAGGCCGCTGATGGCTTCCCGCCAGATACGCGCCGTTTCTTCACTCATCACCCTGTGATCGGAAACAGGACGTGAAGAGAGGATCACCATATCTGTGTGATAGGCTTGCATCAGTTTCTTTTTCCGCGCTGTTGTTTTGAAATAATCGAGGGCTTTGTTGCGGGCGGCGGTGCGAAGGAAACCGCCAACATTCTGGATCTGCTCCAGCCATTCCCGGCCACTCCAGAGTTTTACGAAAATATCCACCACCAGTTCCTCTGCTGTTTCGGGACTCTTGACCAGGCTCTCCATATAAGCATACAGTTTGGGCCAGTAATGCTCATACAGCTGGTTAAAAGCCTGTTCGTCTCCACGGGAAATACGATATAGCAGTTGGGTTTCGTTTTGCATCAGAGCCAGATATCCTTCGGGTTAATTTGCAATTTAGTATTTTCAGGAACAGTATTCTCTCTCCCATTATTAAAAAAGATATCATGGTAACTAAAAGGATCGGCGTTGATGAGTGCAGGCTGGTGACAGATCTCTTCAATAAGTACAGGGTTTTCTACAGCCAGCCTTCCTATATGGAACTTTGCAAAAGAACAGGGAGCCACCTGGATGCAGCTGGAAACCGCCATAGACAACCATGCTGCGCAAAGTCTTTATGAGCAGGCAGGCTTTGTGAAGCAGGCGCCGGAAGAAGGATTTTTTGTGTACAGGATCCCTATCAGGTAACAGGTCTCAGCCATTGCAGATATTCATTCCAACGTTGTATAGAAACGTTCAGCGCATACCGGCTGTTAAGCCTTTCCACCTGCTGTTGCAGATATTGCTGGCTCAATGCTGCGGCCAGTTGCTGCAGGTTGATGCGCATCAGCGCTTCCTTGGTGAAGCGGCGCTTGGCATCGGCAAATGTGATGGATGCCAGGAAATCCGTTGCTGTTGAAGTGTTCAGCAGAATTAAAGTGAAAGCGGCATAGTCCGCATTATCAAACCCCAGCATATAGCAGGTATCATCCAGCATCAATGGCTTGCCATTGAATGGCAACACCAGGGAGAAGAGGAAAGATTTGTACAGACCCGAGATGGCCACTTTGTAAGGCCTGAATGAATAATCACCAATTCCGAATATGGAGAATGCGGGCCGGTTCTTATAAATGGAAGAACGGCGGTTCTCAAAAATGCTGCGATGGCTGTGGAGATATTGCCAGGTCAGGGGATAATCCCTTTCAATATAATTGGTATCAACACCGGGCCGCTGTTGAGTAACGATGGTGTACTTGCGGGCAGCGCCTGTAACTTCCTGCTGCAGGTCAGAGCTCTTGAGCAGGCCGTAGACCAGCCCATCTTCGAGCCGGAATGTGAGTTGACGGGCATTGTAATAGTCCTCCCCCATTTTATCGAGCTCCATCAGCTGTGAGCAGTCGTGCTTCAGGCCCTGCCTCCATTCAAGCGGGCTTACTCCATCGATCTCACGGTGATGAATATACGAACTTGTATTTGAAACGAATTTATTGTTGACCCATCCATACTCCACCCCTTCTACGGCGGGCTTGTAGAAATCGTGCAAGGCGCAGGTGAAGGCAGCGGTTTCACCCAGTCTGCATGAGAACAGCGAAGCTTCCGCCTTTACTTCAAATTCTTTCAGGCTGTTGATCTGGTATTGCCGGATATTGTTGAGGCGGAACTGGTGGCGTAGTTGTTCAGACACGATATTCCTGATCACGGCATTTTTCACCAGCAGAGCCATATGCCCGGGAGTACCATGAAAGGCTTTCAGCAACATCAGGGTGATATGTTCTGCAATGTCAAAATTTCCTTTTCCTGTTACTGCTGCAATGCCATCATGTTGTTTGAAATTGGATTTGAAAGGCAGGTTGGAGCTGTCAAGACTGCCGAGCATGGCATTGGTGACCCAGGGCGGATTGCCGGCAATCAGTAAAGGCTGATGTGCTGCTACCGGCAGTTTTGAAAAATCGAAACCGAATACATTTCCATGATGCAGCTCGATGGATGGTTTATTGAGATCAGGGTATTGCAGGTAGGTATCGATGATGGAAAATTTCGTTTGCCAGAGATACGGCAGATGGATATCCAGGGCAAATACTGTACGCAAAGAGGGAAACTGGTGGAGCGCCGCCAGGATGAAATGTCCTTTGCCACAGGTGGGCTCAATAAGCATACCCGGTAGCGGAATTTCTTCTGCTACCAGCTTCAGAACCCGCTCCGCCAGACCGGGTGGCGTTTGAAAATCACCGAACTCGGAGCGGTCGCGGTGCCCATCCGCCGCTGGCCCGGAATGCAAGGCTGACTTGAATTGCAGCCATTCAATCTCCGAAGTGAAGCAATCCCGGATCCCGCTCAATGCCTGCAGCTCCTCATTCACTTTATGAAAAGAGGACAAATGCTGCATCCTGTTGAAGAGGTTCAGCAATGCGGGGCTCATATAGGCGCCAAAGACGGTCAACTGCGTTCCTGAATGGTTTTTTACATTATTACGGGTTTCACTAAATGAGATACTTCAGGCAATATTATAGTAAACTTTACAGCAAAACTATCCAGGGGAAAAAAAGATATACCGCTGCACCTTGTGGAGACGGTGAATAGGAGCTGGCTTTCTCGGTGACATGCTGATCATAAAGAAAACGGCAACTGATTGCAGATCTGTTCAATTATAGATATCTTCAATTAAAATATTTCAGATGGCCGTTCCTGACAGGGAAGACATTCATATCATAACCCGGCATAGCAACCTACCAGCTTCCGGTATCCGGTCTGCGCTGGACGAATTTGTGTACAGCAGCAAATCCGGCTGGCAGCAGTTCCTGCGCATTATGTTCCTCAGCCTGGGAGCCAGCTTCCTGCTGGCAGGGATCATTTTCTTCTTTGCTTACAATTGGGACCAGCTGCACAAATTTGTGAAACTGGGCATCATGGAAGGATTGATCATCCTGCTCACACTCACAGCGCTGCTCATGCGAAATAATATCCTGCTCCGGAAATTCCTGCTTACCGGCGCTTCTGTTCTGGTGGGGGTGCTCTTTGCCATCTTCGGACAGGTATACCAGACCGGCGCTGACGCATACGACCTCTTTCTCAACTGGACGCTGTGTATATGCCTATGGGTACTGGTAGCCGATTTTGCGCCGCTATGGCTGGTCTGGCTGATACTGGTGAACCTCACAGCCCAGTTGTATGTACAGCAGATCAGGACCTACTGGCCCACCATGAGCCTGCCACTACTTTTATATGGTATCAATGTGGTAAGCATGGTGATTTCATTATTGCTGAAACATTTCTGGAAAGCAGACATCCCGGGCTGGTTCATAATTGTACTGGCCCTGGGTGCAGTGACTATTTCCACCATCAGCGTAAGCATTGGGATATTTGAAAGAAACGAACCGCTGTTCGGCATACTGACCATACTGGTGATCCTCAGTTATGCAGCCGCCATCTGGTATGGTTATAATAACAAAAGCATATTCTTCCTGGCTATTACAGGATGCAGCGTGATCATCATTATCTGCGCCGCCATCCTCAACGCATCTGTGGATACCGGCAGTATTCTCTTCCTGTGCCTGTTCATTGCAGGCTCCATAACGGGGCTCATCAAAGGATTGCTCACCCTTCAAAAAAGCTGGAACCTTGAAAAAGCAGACTGATATCACAGCTACGATCGATCTCTTCCGTGCAAGGGAGGGTAATAGCTTTCAATTGAATGAGCCGGCCTTGCTGGCCGACTATGAAAAGGCCAATGCCAACCGTTCGGGTATCGCTATTAAAGTACTGACCGTGATCGGCGGATTCCTGGCCACCTGCGCCTTTATTGGTCTTCTATTTGTGGGAGGCCTCTTTGAATCCGGAACGGGCATGTGCATCACAGGCTTCTTCTTTATTGCCGGAGCGCTGATCCTGAAAAGAGTGAAGGACCTGCTGATCCTGGATACATTCGCAGTTTCCTTTTATGTATGCGGCTGTGTATTGCTGTTGATCGGCGCAAATGAACTGCGGATGAATGAAATTGCAGTGAGCCTGCTATTCATGGGTATCGCCCTTTTCTCGCTCTGGTTTGTGCAGGCCTATATGATGGCATTCACAGCCACCATCCTTTTCCATGCAGCCAGCGTGGCATTACTGGAGACTTACCGGTTCGACAGCTTCGTACATATTTATATTTCTTTACTCATCTGGTTCTTTACAGGCATGATATTGCAGGAAGCAAGGATCATCAGAAGCAGCACCCTGCTGAACAGGTTGTACAATCCGGTGCGAATGGCAACATTGTTTGCCTTGCTTACCATCCTGTACCTATCCGGTTCCGGCTGGTTCTTCCGCATTACCAG
>NZ_JBQCGW010000127.1:0-4970 GCF_051955275.1 Pseudobacter sp.
TAAAAGCGGAACCTGAAGTGAACATTTCCACAACCTTTATTCCGGGTATGGTATTGCAGCCATTTGTGGAAAACGCCATCCGCCATGGCATCCAGAACCGGGAGAAGGAAGGGGGCGAAGTGCAGATCCGTTTTTCTATTGTACAGAACTGGCTCTGGTGCACGGTCACTGATAATGGGCCCGGGATGGAAAATGTACAATCACGTAAATCATCACAACATATCGAATATCAGTCGCGCGGCATGCAGCTCACCAATGAGAGGATCAGTGTGCTGAATATGCAGCAGCGCCAGCAGATTGCTGTGGAAGTGGAAAATGTAACCGATAGTGCCGGAGAAGTGGCCGGCACACGCATCATAGTGAAGTTTCCAGTTACTCAATAATTGTTTAGCCTATGAACAATATTAATTGCATACTTGTAGACGATGAACCGCTGAACCTCGACGGCCTGGAGAAAATGATCAACCGTTATTGCCCGGAATTGACAATAACAGGCAAGGCAGGTAACGCCCAGGAAGCGTTGGAAATGATCCGGAACAATCCGCCGAAGATCGTGTTCCTGGATATTCAGATGCCGAGAGAAAATGCTTTCGATCTGCTGGACCAGCTCATGCCGGTGAATTTCGAGATCATCTTTGTAACAGCATTCGATAACTACGCAATGAGGGCATTTAAATACAGCGCACTCGATTACCTGCTCAAACCGGTGGATATGGATGAGCTACGCACTGCCGTGAACAAGGCAAAGGCCAGGCTGCTGGATAAAGACATGAATGAAAGGCTGGCAGTATTCCTTGATCAGATCAAAGAAAAGAATGCAAGCTCCAGGATCGCCCTGCGGACGCGTGAAGGGCTCTTATTCTTTCCTGTCAAAGATATTCTCTACTGCACAGCTGAAAGGGCATACACAAGGTTCACCTTCCTCAATGGCAGTCAGCAACTGGTTACCGGGAACCTCAAAGAGTTTGAGGAGTTGTTACCGGCACACCAGTTCTGCCGGGTGCATGATTCCTACCTGATCAATCTGGATCATGTAAAGAAGTATCACTACGGGAAAGGAGGCTATGTTGAAATGACGGACGGGCAGGCTATCGATGTCAGCAGCCGGAAGCGATCCGCCTTTTTGAGTAAGTTGCGTTATTGAGTGTTTTTACAGTTCACCATCCCATTCCGGTGCATCCGCCAGTTTAGCCAGCAATCCTTCAGGAAGGAAAGGCCTGCCTCCGCCTGCCTTCACGCAGGTGCCGGAAAAAACTGCTTTTGTAACTACTTTATTATTGAGCATGATGGTCTGCCTGAAATGCAGAACCGCCTTATTGGATTTGTCCCGCATCGGACTGCAGGTAACCTGAAAGGTATCTCCTTTTTTCAGGGAACGCACAAACTGCAGGGTATACCGTGAAAGCACCATATTATTCCCTTTGTGTGCCTCTTCCTCAAAGTCGAAGCCCAGTACCTCCCGCACAAAATCATGACGGCACCACTCCATGTAAAAGGGATAATAAAGCCCGTCTACGATATGCTGCACATCAATATGTTCGTCTTTTACTGTATATGTTTTTGAGTATTCCATAGTACGCAAATGTAGCGGTGGGAGGGGCATTTTTCAATGTCCGCACAAATCTTTTCTGGGCAGTGTGAAACGTATTAAATTACGGTCTATCTTTTGAGGGAAAGCATCCCGGTTGGAATAACAGGAAACCAAGTTACAATGAATCAGATCGATCGCATCAGGAAAAAGCTGGCCTTACTCAGGGAATCCGACAAGGACCTCACCCTGTTTGGAGCTGATACCCATAAATACGAGTTGTATCCTCCGCTGCTGACCGAAAAACTGCGTCAGTTTGAAAAAGCCAATGGCGTTGAACTGCCTGAGCAGTACTTTCAATTTCTTACAGAAGTTGGTAATGGCGGTGCCGGGCCTTTCTACGGATTGCTCCCGATTGAAACCGGGCATATCCTTTTCTATGATGACAGCGAAGCTGCTGCGCATACTTTTTATGATCTCAGCAAATCCTTCCCGTACACCGAGCCCTGGAATGTGACAGATGAATTAACTGAATTGTATGAGCAGATCGAAGCTGCGGTGGAATCCGGCAATGTAGAGCTGGAGGAAGCGCTTTGTGATAAGAAATATGACCTGATAAGTGCGCCGGAAAATGATTACGGCAGAATTGAGATCAGTGATTATGGCTGCGGGACCAGGATCACACTGGTAGTGAATGGAGAAGCGAAGGGGGAAGTGTGGACGGATGACAGAACGAATGATGGTGGGATCTATCCTTCCATAGAGTTGGGAAATGAGGGAAAGCTTGGATTCTTCGACTGGTATGAGAAATGGCTGGATAATAGCCTGAAAGAAACTAATGCAGTTGTTGAGTAAATAAGAAAAGTTGCTCTGGATAATATTATTTCTATCTTAGTATGTCAGTTACAACCTATCCTGCTCAAGATCATTTCTATTATTCACTACACGTTAAACTCTTTTCCTCCCTGCCGTGGAAATCGAGGTATTACATAATGAACGGGAGTTGTTCAGCCAGCTTTCACTGGGTGATGAAACCGCATTCACGAGGGTTTTTCATTTTTATAGCCGCCGCTTATACCCCTGGTTACTGAAAAAAACAAAGGAGCCCGCCGCTGCTGAAGAAATCATGCAGGATACCTTTCTTAAATTATGGGTAAACCGGGAGCGGCTCGCCGGGATCGAGAACCGGGAAGGGTACATTTATAAAATAGCTGCCAATTTAATACTTGACCATTTCAGGAAACTGGCAATGGAACACAATATCCTGAACCGGTTTCAGTACAGCAAAGCCGGTGCTGTTGAAGCTTCCACCCAGAGCACTGTAGATTTGCGGGAAACGCAAAAGATCATTGATCAGGCTGTTTACCAGTTACCACAACAACGAAAACTGATCTATACCATGAGGCAGAAAGGAATGAGCTATGATGAGATTGCCGCCCAACTGGGGCTTTCTGCCAATACGGTTAGAAATCAACTCATAAGCGCCGGTAAATTTATCCGTGGGTACCTAATGGAAAATGGAATTTCCTCGCTTGCCCTGATAACTTTCTACACCACGTTATAATTTTTTTTTAGGACGATAGTCCATATTCTTTCCAAAACCGTTTTGATTACATAAAGGTTAGCTTTTGCCATGGATTATACCCGGTTAAGATACCTGTTCGAACAGTATGAAAGCGATAAAGCTTCCGAAGCGGAGCTGAACGAGTTGTTTGTATTAATAGGCAAAGAATCCGAGAAGGAAGCCTTGCTGGCCTATTTTGAAAAATCCATGCAGGAGGCCGTTCCGGATGCATTTGCCGATGTGGAGAAATGGAGGCCCGTGATTGAACGGATTGTTGCACCGCCACCGGAAACACCCGCTCTGCGCAGGATAAACAGGTGGTGGCGCTATGCCGCCGCCGCGGTAATTATAATACTGGGGGGCATTGCTGTTTTTTATATTCCGGCCGATAAGAAAGCAGTTCCAGCGGTTGCTGACAGTAAAGTTTCAGATCCACGTGATGTGGCCGCGCCTGCCACCACCAATGCATATGTGACTTTGGCTGATGGCAGAAGGATTATGCTGGACAGTATTTCCAACGGTCAGTTGCTACAACAGGGAAATTCACAATTGATAAAGCTGGCTGATGGAAAAATTGCTTACGAAGGTACTGGTGGGGAAGTGGTTTATAACACGCTGAGCAATCCCCGTGGCAGTAAAGTAGTCAACCTGGTGCTGGCCGATGGCAGTACGGTATGGTTGAATGCAGCTTCTTCAATTACTTATCCTACTGCTTTCGTTGGCGGGGAAAGGGTGGTAGAGATTACAGGAGAGGCATATTTTGAGGTGGCAAACAAGAAAGGTAAGATGCCTTTCATGGTGAAGAAAGGTGATATGCAGGTACGGGTATTGGGAACGCATTTCAATGTGAATGCATATGACAATGAAAGTAATATAAAAGTGACCCTGCTCGAGGGAAGTGTGCAAGTAGGTTCAGCTAACATCAAAAGGCCTGAAATACTGCGGCCTGGTCAGCAGGCGGAAGTTTATCCGGATGAAAAACTCCGCGTCATTGACAAGGTGGATACAAGCCGCACAATGGCCTGGAAGAATGGCTATTTTGATTTCAACAATGCCGATCTGCCTGTTATGATGAGACAGCTTGAACGCTGGTATGATATTTCAGTTACTTACAAAGGGCAGATCCCGCGCATCGTTTTCAAAGGACAGATGGATAGAAATGTGAGACTGGCGGATGTGATCCGCTTTCTGACTGCCTTTGGGATCAATACCAATTTAGAAGGAAGGACATTGACCGTTTCAGGTTCCTGACATCTGGAGCCTTTATTGTAAAAAATGATTAATCGCTTTCGTAAGTGGAAGCCTGAATAAAAAACCGCCACGTCTTGACCACGTGACGGCGTACAGTTCAGGTTGTTCCGTATGTAGTTATAATAGTTTACTCCTTCACAACCAAAACCAATGCAATTTATGCAAAAAACTGCTTATGATTACCGGTCGGCCTGGGGGAGGCACCGGGTCCTAACCAAAACTCTTTTAGTGATGAAACTCACTTCAGTTCTCTTGATTGCTTTTGTGTTTCATGCAGGTGCAAAGGGCTTTGCACAAAACATTACCTATTCCTCCCGAAATGTTCCTATTGAACAGGTATTTACTGAAATCAAAAAGCAAACAGGGTACTTTTTCCTGTACACGGAATCGATCCTGGAAAACGCCCGCCCTGTCACCATTTCAGTGAGGGATATGCCCCTGCCTGAATTCCTGGAGAAAATCTTTAAAAACCAGCCGCTCAAATACACTGTTGCCAGCAAAACCATCACAGTTACAAATGCTATTACTGTAAAGCCCTTTGAGGAATTGCTGCGCGAAGCAGAAAAGCAGGCAGCCATTACAGTTAAGGTAACAGATTCGGTTGGCGCCCCGCTCCCCGGCGCTTCG
>NZ_JBQCGW010000128.1:0-19319 GCF_051955275.1 Pseudobacter sp.
ATTGGTCAAACTGCCATCCGGCTGAAGGCTTCTCAACTGCGCATTCGATCATGTGCACACCCGCAAAATCCGCTGCAAAAAGCATAGTGTTCTTTTGATCGATGGCCAGGCCATTCGGATAGATATCACCCGATGCAGAAAAATCCACATCGTTGAAAAGGTGCTGAAGGTAGAAAGAAGCGAGATCAGATACAGCAGCAACCGTGGTGTTGGTAAGAATGGATTTGGCTTCATATTCTCAACCTACTTATTAATTACCGCAAATAAGGCTGAAAAATATTGAACGGAAATCCAGCCGATTGGGAGTGTATCCAGTTTACTGAATGCCATTCATTTATTTCTTAAGTTGTCCTGAAATAACCAGTCCCTTCAGAACCTGTACCAGCACTGGATCTTCCCGCTTTAAAATTTTTCCGGGTAAAATTTGCCTGCAAACAAAAACTTTAAATATATTTGTCTACCTATTTAGTAGACTAATGATTTACGCACACTCCTGTTGTTGTTGATGCTGTTTTCCGGGAAGCTCTTCCCGGCTGTTAGTCTTTTCTGCTCCGTGTATCAACGATTCATACATCCAAACATTTAACCCAGAATACATTTGCTATGAGAAAGAAACTCTATTTTTTATTACCGATGCTGGTATTGGTATCCATCGCCTCCGCTCAACATATAGTGTCGGGTGTGATAAAAGACAGTACAGGTGCAGCAATACCTGCCACCACCGTACTGATCAAAGGCTCCGGACAGTACGCTATTGCGGATGGTCATGGTAACTTCTCCATCAGCTCCAAAAAAGCACCGCCATTCACGCTTCGTTTCAGCGCAGCAGGTTTCAGAACCTATGATGTTGAGATCACAGATGTAACTATCTCTCCACTCAGTATTGTACTGCCCATCGATTATAACCTGACTGAAGTGGTGATCACATCCCGCCGCAGAATAGAAACTGCGCAGAACGTGCCTATTCCCATTTCTGTTGTGGGAGGCGCACAAGTGGAAGCCACCGGCGCATTCAATGTGAACAGACTGAAAGAGCAGGTGCCAACCGTTCAGCTGTATTCCTCCAATCCAAGAAATACCACACTGAATATCCGCGGATTGGGATCAACCTTCGGCCTTACCAATGATGGTATCGATCCCGGTGTTGGCTTTTATGTGGATGGAGTCTACTATGCCCGCCCGGCAGCTACCACGCTGGATTTTATAGATGTAGAACAGATTGAAGTGCTGCGTGGACCACAGGGAACCCTTTTTGGTAAGAATACCACAGCTGGCGCTTTTAATATCACCACAAGAAAACCCGGCTTCAATACCGGACTGAGCTTTGAAGCCAGCTATGGTAATTTCGGTTATATACAGGCCAAGACCTCTCTTACCGGTCCGCTCATCAAAAACAAACTGGCCGGACGGATCTCTTTTTCCGGAACGCACCGGGATGGTTTGATCACCAATGTAGCTACCGGAAAAAAAGAGAATACATTGAATAACCTGGGAGCCCGGGGTCAGCTGTTGTTCACGCCCTCAGAAAAAGTGAACATCACTTTATCAGGTGATATCAGCGAACAACATCCTGATGGATATGCGCAGGTAGTTGCCGGAGTTGTAACTACTAAAAGGGCCGCTTACCGCCAGTTTGATCAGATCATCTCAGATCTTGGTTATAAGCTGCCAAGCCGTAATGCATTCGACAGGCTGATAGATCACAATACCACCTGGCGTTCCGGAAATGAACTGGGAGGGGTTTCATTGAACATCGACTGGAAGATCGGTAACGGAACTCTTACATCAACTTCCGCCTGGCGTTACTGGAACTGGGATCCGTCAAATGACCGTGACTTCACCGGCTTATCCGTGTTATCTCTTTCACAGGCAACTTCCAAACACAAACAATGGACGCAGGAGATCCGGTATGCAGGTGATTTTTCTTCCAGACTGAGCGGTGTGATCGGTGTGTTTGCAATAGGGCAGGACCTTAAAACAGATCCGGTCCATATCGAGGAATCAGGAAATGCACAATGGCGCTTTTCACAAAGCACTACCAGTAATCTCTGGTCAACACCCGGACTGTTCGATGGATATGGGATCAAAACAAAATCGAGGTTGAAAACATTTGGCGGCGCGGTATTCGGGCAGCTCGACTGGGCCGTTACCAACCGCCTGCACGTATTGCCGGGTGTTCGCTGGAACTACGACAAAAAAGAAGTGGACTATGACAGGCAGACCTATGGTGGGCTGGAAACCACTGATCCACAGTTGATCGCATTGAAGAACCTTGTGTATTCCAACCAGTCTTTCACGGCTGATGTGGATGAAAATAATTTCTCCGGTCAATTGACCGTTACCTACAAGGCTGCCACCAATGTAAATACATTCGCTACTGTTTCCACCAGTTACAAACCGATTGGCGTAAACCTTGGCGGTCTTCCTACCGCCAGTGGGAAACCCATGCTGGAACTGGCGCAGATAGAACCTGAGAAAGTGACGCACCTTGAGGTGGGCGCTAAGACCCGCCCCATTGGCGGCCTCACATTGAATGTGGCCGTGCATTACACGCAGGTGAAAGATTTTCAGACGCAGGTACAAACTGCTGAAGTGGGCGTGAACCGTGGTTACCTGGCCAATGCTGAAGAGGTGCGCGTGTATGGTGCCGAGCTGGATGCCAATTACAGGATCAATGATAATTTCTCCTTTTACGGAGCAGTGGCTTATACGGATGCCAAATATGAATCTTTCAAAAATGCGCCTGTGCCGCTGGAGGAAACAGGTGGCGCTGCTGCGTTCAAAGATATCTCGGGTGGTGAACTGCCTGGTGTTTCCAAATGGGCCGGATCATTGGGTGGCGAATTATCTACCAATAACAAAAGCATCATCGGGCAGAATGGTAAATACTTTTTCGGGTTCGATGGTTATTACCGGTCAAAGTTTTCATCGAGCCCCTCTCCATCACAATACCTGTATGTTGATGGTTATTCCATCGTGAATGTGCGTGCCGGTATCCGCCTGCTGAATGGATTGTCGTTCTACGGATGGAGCCGCAATCTCTTCAATAAAGATTACTATGAGCAACTGCTGGTAGCTGCCGGTAACGCGGGTCAGTACGCCGCAGTGTTGGGCGACCAACGCACTTATGGTGTTACGCTTCGTTACTCCTTCTGATCTTATGATTTTCGGGGAGCAGTCATTCGCAGGGACGCGGGCAACTGGGCGCTGCGAAATGAACAGGGACTGACCTTGCCAGGTTTGCCGTGGACGGCACAAGAACAACCACTGCTATCAGGAATATGGCCAGGAACCGTGCCAGGTCTGTTCATAACAGTGCCTTCAACACGAATCCGGGGTTTTCCATCTGAGCAGTTTGTGTTTGATATATTGAAGAGGTCCGGCTATTGCCGGGCTTTTTCTTTTCCGGCAATGTAAAGGTATCTGTGCAAACCCGGAGAAACTGACCGGAAAGGACGGCCCTTTTACTTTATCGGGGAGCACTCGATAAAAAATTGTATTCTTGTTCTTCAGGTAACAGGTACCCTGAGTACAATTCGGAAATGGAAACTAAACAGAATTTTGACGAAAAATTATTGCTGATGCAGGTCGCGGATGGAGACCAGCAGGCGTTCACTTCCATTTTCAATCAATATTATCCCCTTTTATTTACTTATCTCAGGCGCATGCTCCGCTCGGATGCCGAAGCTGAGAACATCATCCAGGATGTATTTGCAAAAGTCTGGATGGGGCGTGAGGCGCTGGCATACGTTGACCGCTTCCGGCCTTATCTCTGGGTAATTGCCAGGCACCAGGCCCTCAACGCCGTTCGCAGGATCGCCATCAGGGGAACTGTGCACCAGGCTTTCGGTGATACACTGGCAATGGCGCCCACAGCAGAAGAGGTCAGGGAAAAAGAACGGCAACTCACGCTCATCGATGAAGCCATCGGACATTTACCGGAACATTGCCGCCGCGTTTGGGAAATGAACCGTAAACAGAAGATCAGGCAGGCTGATATTGCAACAGAACTTGATATTTCGGTTCCTACTGTGAAGAAATATATGCAACAGGCAGTGTCCTTTATTATGCAGTATGTAAAGGACAGGTCCTCGCTTGGCATCGCTACTTTGACGATCCTTTCCTTTTTTTCAGAAAAAAACTGAAAAAATCCATATACTTTTTTCCCACCCCTTTGTCCTTATTCATAGAGGTTATTTTTTCTTTAATTATCCGTCATGACAAACGAAGCATTCAGGGACCTGTTCCAGCGGTATTTCGAGGGGCTGGCAAGCGAAGAAGAGCGCAGAGCGCTGATGCAGCATATTGCCGCAGCGCCCGAGGCGGAGCTGGAGCTGGCGATGCGCGAACAATGGCTTTCGTTTGAAAAGCCTGATGCTGACGTTACTGCGGAAAGAGGAGCAGTACTGTTGAGATCTATCCTCGACAATGATACCATGGAGAATAAAGAGTTGCGGGAGATCAGGACAGCCCGCACGGCCATTTACCTGCGCCGCTGGTGGGTTGCGGCTTCCGTTATGCTGATCCTGGGCGCTGGCATTTTCTTTTGGGTCAGTAATAGTAAAACCAATGAAGAGATCGTGCAAAGGCCTGTTGACGTGGCCCCGGGAAGGGAAGGCGCCGTCCTTACCCTCGCTGATGGGAAACAGGTAATGCTGGATGAAGTGAAAGACAGTGTGGTGGCGCTGCAGGGTGGTGCTACTGCCAGGGTAGTGAATGGGCAACTGGTGTATGAGGGCAGGGGAAATGAAGCTGTTTTCAACTCAATGAGCACGCCTAAAGGCAGGCAGTACAATCTGAAACTGCCGGATGGAACACAGGTATGGCTGAACTCGGAAAGCTCCATCAGGTATCCTACTGTATTCAATGGTAAAGAACGGAAAGTGGAAGTCACCGGCGAAGCTTATTTCTCAGTAACAAAGAACAATAAAATGCCATTCATCGTGAAGGTGAATGCGCAGACCGATATACAGGTGCTGGGCACCGAATTCAATGTGAACGCCTATACCAATGAGGCTGCCATCAATACCACCCTGCTGGAGGGAAGCGTGCGCGTGCATGCTGATAAACTATCACAGATACTGAGCCCGGGACAGCAGGCGCAGATAGGCCAGGATAAAAAGATCAGGCTCGTTAAAGAAGTTGATATCGATAAAGTGATTGCCTGGAAGAACGGGTATTTCAATTTCAACGATGCTGACCTGCACGAGATCATGCGGCAGCTGGAAAGATGGTATGATATTGAAGTGGTTTATGCGAAACCGGTGCAGCCGGTGGAGTTCCGGGGGAAACTTGAAAGAAGCCTTAGCCTCTCCCAGGTGCTCGAAGGCCTGCAACTGATGCAGGTGAATTTCAGGATCGAAGGAAGAAAAGTGATCATTGAACCATAATAGCGGGAAACTGCTGTACGCAGGATTGTTTCCTGCAGCCGTATAACCAGTCCTTTGTTTATCTTTCCGGAGGCTTGCAAAAGCATCTCCCGTGTATATTTCTTTCTCTAAACCTTCCTATCTCTTTTTATACCTGAGTGCCATTGGCATTTCCTGTACCAAAACTTAATTGTGAACATTCAACCATCTAACTATGATCACATAATCTGACTCACTAAGGGTGGCTCCAACAAAAAGCCGAAGGTGCTGGTAACACCTCCGGCAGGATGTAAGGGTTGATCCCATAAACAATTTTCGTGCAACAATCACTGCTTATTCCATCAACCCAAACACTGCAAATCTATGCAAAAAACTGCTCTTGCATACCGCAGGCGATCTCTCATGCCCTCCGTAGAAAAGCTGCAAATCGGCTCTGACAGGCAAACGGGGATTAGTTCGCGGTCTTTGATCAAAACGCTGCTCGTACATGCCCGGCAAGCCGCCGCTGTTGTTTTCCTTCAACAACCGCAGCCCCGGTTGACGAGGAAAATGCTGTTAGTGATGAAATTGACTTTCATACTATTGACCACTGCTTTGCTTTCTGTACATGCCACAGGACTTTCACAGAACATCACGCTTGCTGCCACACAGGCGTCACTGGCTGAAGTGTTTGAGCAGGTGGAAAAGAAAACAACCTATGTGTTTCTGTACAAAAAAGACGATCTGCGGAATACAAAACGTATTTCAATTGAGGCAAACAACCTGCCCATCGAACAATTTCTGCAGAAGCTGCTGTCTGGTCAATCACTGGAATACACTATTAAAAACCATTCCATCTTCATAACAAGAACAGTGATCCCTGAAAAGGACTCATTGATGCTGAAGCCATTGATCTCTCTCTGGGCGCAGGCCCCGATCAAAGGCCAGGTATTCAACCAGTCGTTTCTGGGGACACCGAAAGCCAGGATGGAAGGGGCTTCTGTTAAAATAAAGGGAACCAAAAAAGGAACTGTTTCCAACACTGCCGGGGAGTTTTTCATCGATGCGAAGATGGGAGACATACTCGTTATCTCCTATGTTGGTTATGAGACCCAGGAAGTGCAAGTAACATCCGAGCTGGTGATGGTAATGATGAAACCCACCAACTCGCCGCTAGACCAGGTGCAGGTAACGGCATACGGACGCACTACGCGCAGGATGTCAACGGGAAGCATCAGCACCGTAAAGGCAGAGGATATCGAAAAGCAACCGGTGCTCACCTTGCACGAAGCACTGGTGGGGCGTGTTCCCGGTATTACCATTACTCCGTACACAGGTAATTCCGCCGCGCCTGTTTCCATCGAGATAAGGGGCAGGAATACCATCGATCCTACCATCAGCGGTGAACCGTTGTATGTGATAGACGGTATCCCACAGGTATTGCTGAATGTTTCTATGGTCAACAGCAATCTGCCAATGTCTACAGGAGCGGTACAGGCAGGTGTTCCCAACCTGATCGGTGAAAACCCTTTGTTGGGAATAAATCCAAAAGATATCGAAAGCATCGATATCCTGAAAGATGCGGATGCTACGGCTATTTATGGATCGAGGGGCGCCAATGGCGTGATCATGATCACCACTAAAAAAGCAAAGTCAGGCCCCACGAGATTCAATATGAGCATCAATAACGGATTCAGGTCCATTCAGCGTTTTCCCAAACTGATGAACACCCAGGAGTATCTTGCTGTTCGAAGAGAAGCGTTTCAGAATGATGGGATAGAGCCCAATGGGGACAATGCCCCAGACCTTACCCGCTGGGATCAGACGAAGTTTACTGACTGGCAACGGTATTTTGGCAGCACCGGTAATTACCTGTCCATGGACGCTGCTTTGTCAGGGGGCATGTCCCAAACCAGTTACAATGTTTCTGCCAATCATACCAGTACGCAGGAGCTCATGAACAACAAGGGAAAAAATACCCGCTCCACAATCAGAAGTAATCTGGCGCACACCAGCACAGACCAGCGGTTGCAGTTGAATACAGGCATCAATCTCGCGTTTACGGAAGTAGAGTCTTACAGACCATTGAACCTGGCCTACCTCGCTCCGAATGCACCGGATATTTACAATGAGAAAGGAGAATTCAATTTCGAGCCATACAGGTATTCACAGGGAACATTCTTCCCTTTCTCAGACCTGAAGAGACCTAGTGTCAGCAATACCTTCAGCTTACAGGGCGATGCTACGATAAAGTATGAGATACTCAGGAGCCTTTCCGTGTCAGCCACTGCGGGGTATAATTTCTCAACAAACGATAACAGCATGCTGATGCCTCTTGCTGCAGGGGATCCCATCAGTACTTATTTCAATCAGGCATACTTCGGGAGCTCAACTACCAGGTCGTGGTCAGTTACTCCGCAGATCATTTACAGTGAAAGATTCGGAAAGAGTGAGATTACGGCACAGGTGATCGGTAGTCTTCAATCAGGTGAAGCAAAAGGTGTAACCACCATCGCTATGATGTTCCCTAATGATAACATGATGAAGAGCATCAACAATGCTGCCGTAGTGCAACCTGTAGAAGGGTTTGCCGAGAACAGGATGATGTCTCTTGCTGCCATCGTAAAATATATATGGGATAATAAATACATGATCAACTTAAGCGCCAGAAGAGATGGTTCCTCCAGGTTTGGCCCGGGACGCAGGTTTGGCGACTTTGGCTCAGTAGGCGCAGCCTGGATCGCTTCTGATGAAAAATGGATGAAGAAGGCCCTGCCTGATTGGTTCACATTCCTGAAATTAAGAGGAAGTTATGGCATCACAGGTACTGATGGGGTAGGAGATTATGAGTATTTGTCGAGGTGGGCCAGTACTTATTCTCTTGATAATACCACTCCGTTACAACCATATGCCGGAAACCAGGCCTTTCATGTGGTAAGGGCGCTGAACCAGGAATTCCGCTGGGGAACCAATACCAAGAGAGAACTGGCCATTCAGATGGGTTTGTTTAAAGATAAAATAAATGCTGAACTGGTATGGTATTCCAACCTTGCAGGCAATCAACTCACCGATAATCCCATGCCCTTGTATACAGGATTTGCCACCGTTCTCAGTAACCGGCCGGCTGTTGTTGAGAATGCAGGCATTGAATTCAGCCTGAGCGCAAATCTGGTCAATGCAAAGGACTGGTCACTGACAGCCAATTTCAATATTTCCCGTAATACCAATACGCTTAAGAAGTTCCCCGGGATTGAAGGAACTCCTTTTTATCAACGTTTCAAAGTGGGGCAATCATTGAATACAGTGTACCTGTTCCATTATACCGGGATCAACCCGCTGACCGGCGACTATAGTTTTGAAGACTACAACAAAGATGGACAGGTAACCAATTCAGGAGGTATCCTGCCATTGACAGATTATGATGACCGTTATGTAGTTCTGGACCTCACCCCTAAATACATGGGAGGCTTCGGATTTAATTTCACTTATAAGGGCTTGAGAGTGGGCACACAGTTCTCGTTCGTCAATCAGTTGGCGATGGACCCTTATCTGAACCTTGCTATTGGCCGCATGAACAACCTGGTAGTGCCGGATGAAGTAATGAATAACCACTGGAAGCAGCCCGGCGATATTGTGAAATATCCAAAATTCACCACCTATGGGCTCAGCAGCGGGAATATCACCATGTCTGATGCAAACTATGTCAACGCATCATATATCAGGTGGAGCAATCTCAGTATGACCTATCAGTTCCCGGAAAGGTGGACCAGCAAAGTGAAAATGAAGGGAGCGTCTTTTGGCATCAGTACCCAGAATCTACTGACGATCACCAGTTACAAGGGGATGGACCCGGGCTCCAATTCAATGATGACGCCTATCCCCAGAACAGTAACCACCAGCTTAACATTCAATTTTTAAAATTCGTGTATGCGTAAATATAAATTTTCTATACTGATATTATACATCTCGTTCTCAATAAGCGGCTGTAGCAAATTCCTGGACATCGATCCTCCGATCACCACGCTCACAACAGCGGAAGTGTTTTCTACCAATGCGCAAGCCGTATGGGCCCTGTCAGGAGTGTATTCGAAAATGAGCAATGGTTTTATGTCTGATCCCACTAACAGGATCGCAGAATCGAATTTTGCTGCGGGGCTTTCCACCATCATGGGCGGGTTTTCTTCGGATGAATTATACGCTCCCGCCGCTTCCGCTGACAACGCTTACCGTGCCGTGCTTGAAAATAAACTCACGCTCAATGTTTCAGGATTCAGCGGCCAATACTGGGAGAGCGCCTACAAAGCCATTTATGATGCCAACGCTGTAATAGAAGGTGTGGCTGCTTCCACCTCAGCAGATCTGGTGGACAGTGTAAGAAAACAGGTGACTGGTGAAGCGCTTGCATTACGCGCTTTCAGTTATTTCTGCCTGGTGAACTTTTTCGGAGACCTTCCGCTGGCTTTAACAACAGACTTCAATCAAACGAATAGACTTTCAAGGTCCCCCGTTACCAGAGTGTATCAGCAGATCATTACTGATCTCACACAGGCCAGGAGCTTACTGAACGATAATTATGCAATGGCAGGCAATGAGCGGATCAGGATCAATAAATGGTTTGCCGAAGCCTTGCTGGCAAGAGTATACCTCTTTAGTGGCGACTATCAGAATGCGATCACCAGCGCATCCAATGTGATCGGTCACAATACTGTTTTCAAACTGGAACAGCAACTGAGCAATGTGTTCCTGGCTAACAGCAGCGAAACTATCCTGCAGTTGAAGCCAAGCAATATTCTGCAGTTCAATAATGCCACTCCGGAAGCCTGGGCCATCGGTTATCATCCGGCTTATGCTCAGCCACTCTTTTCATTGAGTGAAAGCCTGGCCAATGCTTTTGAGCCCGGCGACAAGCGAAAAACAGAATGGGCCATACAGGCCGGCTCCTGGCTGGCTCCCAACAAGTATAAGCTGAACTCCTCCAACAGCGCTTACGGTGGGCCGCAAACGGAATATTACATGGTAATGCGGCTGGCAGAATTATACCTGATCCGCGCCGAAGCCTATCTGTTGCTGTCTGATGCCAACAAGAATGAATCCATCAAAGACCTGAATGCAGTAAGGGAAAGAACTGACCTTGATCCACTACAAAGCAGTTTAACGGCAGCACAGGTGAAAGCTGCCATCGAGCAGGAGAGAAGGGTGGAACTGTTTGCCGAGTGGGGCCACCGCTGGTTCGACCTGAAAAGGACCAACAGGGCGAAGGATGTATTACCTGCCATTTCTTATAAACAGCCATGGGCAGGAGATTACCAGTTATTGTATCCCATTCCTCCCGCCGAGATCAGTTTCAATGTAAACCTGAACCAAAACCCTCTGTACACCAGATAAAAAATAGCTTATGCATCCCCGTTATATTAACCATAACCGGATTCGTCCGGTGCTTAACAAACTTGCAGTATTGCTGGTAATGGTTGCCGCCATTTCTTCCTGCAAGAAGAACAAAGACGACTATGGCAACCCGGCTATACTGCAGGCATTCAACCTGATGGACGACGGAATTGAGATCAGGACCAATTTATCGGGAGCACATCCTATCAGGTATAGTTCAGCAAAAAGGCTGCTCAATAAGGACATTTTTTATGAGAATACCATTTTGGTGAATCAGTTCCCGCAACCAATTGCCTTGTATGCCATACCCGATACCCTGGAAAAGGACCGGCCTGTAGTGGACATGGTGCTTGAATGTAAACCGGGAGATATGTATTCCCTCTTTCTTTACGGCACCAAAGCAGATGCCGGTTATATTCTGAATAAAGAAGATCATCGTGCAGGTGATCCCAAAGATAGCCTTGCCTTTTTCAGGATCGTGAACCTTTGCCCTGATCAGCGCATCAGTGTGAACCTGAAAGATGAGCCTCAGGGCTCATTTGCAGAAGATGTAGCATTCAGGCAGCTTACTTCATTTTCAGGGATCAGAGCCGATAAATCCGTTTCCCGGCTTGAATTTGAGATCCGTGACCAGGTCAGCGGAGACCTGATCACTACCTATACAGCTATTAATATCAATGATTACCAGGGGAAGAATTTCTGGCTGAACAAAACCAGCACCCTGATATTCACCGGCAGGAAAAATGGTACAGGACTTAATGCACCTAAAATTGTGTTAGCGCCGCACAGCATGTAACTGCTTACTTACATACAACAACTTTCATACTTTATGAGTACGGTCTTACAAGTGGAGAATCTCTCCCACAGGTATTCCAGTGCCTGGGCTATCCGTGATATCAACTTTGAAATCACTCAGAGCGGAGTGATCGGCCTGCTGGGCTCAAACGGGGCAGGCAAGTCAACTACCATGAATATCATCTGCGGTGTGCTGAATCAGACAGAGGGAGAAGTGTACATCAATGGCATCAATAAACGGAAAGATCCACGCCTGGCAAAAACACAGATCGGGTTTCTTCCGCAGCATCCTCCGTTGTACACTGATTTTACAGTGAACGAATACCTCACTTATGCCGCAGATATGCGTTTGATCGATAAGAGCAATACCAGGAAGGCGGTAGCTGAAGTGATGGACAGGACTGGCATTGCGCACTTCAGTTCCAGGTTGATCAAAAACCTTTCAGGGGGCTACAGGCAAAGAGTGGGCATTGCGCAGGCGATCATCCACAAGCCAGCCATCGTGGTACTGGATGAGCCCACCAACGGCCTCGATCCCAACCAGATCATCGAGGCCAGGAAACTGATCAAAGAGATCTCACTGGACCACACAGTGTTGCTGTCGTCACACGTGCTCAGTGAGATCAACCTGCTCTGCAGGGATATCATTATGATAGAGGGAGGGCGGATCGTTTTCTCTGAATCGATGGATGCCTTCAATAACTACATGAAGCCGCAGGCAATGGTGCTGGTGATGGATAATCCCCCTTCGGATGAACAGTTCCTCTCCATGGAAGGGATCACCAGGGTGGAGCACCTTTCGGATAAGAAGCGCCGCCTTTTCTTTAGCGGAAGCGCTGATATTACTGAAACGGTGATCGGGGAATGTGTGCGCAATAATTGGGAACTACAGGAGATCAAACTGGAGAAATCCCTCCTGGATGATGTATTCAAACAACTATCTAATCAATCCTAATCCTAAGGTACAATATGAAAAAGATCTTTAAAGTGGCTCAGGCGGAGCTTAGGAGTTTGTTTTTTTCCCCCGTTGCCTGGTTTGTGGTCATTTGTTTTTATGTGACGATCGCTGCGTTGTTCACTACCATGACCAGCCTGTTGTCTAATTTACAGGACGTACAGTTTGAGCTGGAACCACAGTTCAGGGGATTCAATATGGGGATGATGAAGCTGGTGTTCCTTCCTGTCTGCGGGATGATCCTGAAACTGATCTATCTGTTCATTCCACTATTGACAATGGGAATCATCAACAGGGAGATTACCAACAATACGCATTATCTGCTCTATTCTTCCCCTCTTAAAACAAGGGACATCGTATTGGGCAAGTACCTGGCTGTTGTGGTGATCAATGTAGCGATGCTGCTGGCCCTGTTTATCCTGCTGACCTGCGGTTATTTCATGATCGTGAATGTTGAATACAAATGGTTCCTGTCGATCCTGCTAGGGTTTTTTCTGTTGATGAATACGTATGCAGCCATCGGGATCTTTATTTCCAGCCTTACCAGGTATCAGATAGTGGCCGCCATCATTACGTTTGCCGTGTTCTTTGTGATGGAGAATTTTTCCGCTATCTGGCAGCAGTATGATTTTGTGAGGGATCTCACCTGGTACCTGGGCATTGCAGGAAAAGCGGAGTTGATGCTGAAAGGGCTGATCACCAGCAGGGATGTATTGTATTTTGTATTGGTGATCATACTGTTTCTTGGATTCACTTTTATCAGGTTGAGCAGTGCACAGAAAAGTATTACCAGGCTTAAGCTTGCCGGAAATTACTTACTCCTGTTCGTTGTCTTTTTGAGTTTCCTGTATTTCTCCTCCAGGCCCGGAAAGATCCTGTATAAGGACGTGACCCGGAATAAGATCAATACTATCAGTCCGCTGTTACAGGACCTGCTCGGAAAGCTGGACGGGTCTCCTCTGAAGGTCACCCTGTATACCAATCTGCTGGGGAGGTATGCTGAGTTTGGTTTGCCGCAGAAGAGGAACACCTATCAATGGGGCCTCTGGGAGGAGTACCAGCGTTTTTATCCGAACATAGAGTTCAACTATGTTTATTACTACGATGTAGCTAAACATGACAGCTCGTACTATCGCTTTTATCCGGGCAAAACACTGGATGAGATCGTATCGATCCAGTCAGACATGTTCGGTGTGCGGAGATCCCTTTTCATAACACCAGAGGAAATCCGCCAGCAGATCAGGCTGCAGGATGATGACCTCGGCCTGATCATGGAACTTGAGTATAAAGGAAAGAAGGAATTACTGAGGATGAACGGTGAAACGCCGCCATGGCCCAAACAGCCCACTGTAGCGGGAACATTGAAAAGGATATTGCGGGATAAGGATATCAGGGTGGCATTCTTATCGGGCCACTATGAAAGGAAGCCCTACGGAAAATTTGAAAGGGATTATTACAGGCACCTGAATGAAAAGGGAAGCGCGCATTCGGCCATCAATATGGGATTCGATTCGGACACTGTTTCCGTGCTGCACAATGAAGTGCCGGATGATGTGGATGTGCTGGTGATTGCAAGCCCTATGTCGCGCCTGCAGGATATCGAAACGGAAAGGATCAACAGATACATCGGTAAAGGCGGGAACGCCATCTTTTTTACGGAGCCCGACAAAAAATTCATATTAGATCCGGTTCTGCAGAACATCGGCGTAACGGTGGAAGACGGAACGGTGGTGTTTGAGAATCCGCACGAAATGCCGCATATCATTCCCTCCCAGTTTACAGAGGCCGGAATTATGATGGCCAGGGAAGTAAAGTCGGAAGAATCGATCAGGGATAAAATCAATCTTACCAGGATGGACCTTATCGGAGGATCCAATATTCTGTTCGACAGCTCCCGTGGGTTTTCCATGGAGCCGCTGACCTTCAGCCCGGTGAATAATACGCTCTGGGTTAAAAAAGGAGTATTGGTAGTGGATTCCGCTGCTCCTGTTTATTCCTCGGAACAGGGCGACTATATGAGAGAGAACTACGTGATGGCCGCTAAACTTACCCGCAGGATCAATAATAAAGAACAAAGGATTGTAGTAGCCACTGACGGTGATTTCATGAACAGCCTGAGGTATTTTAACGGCTCACAGGGACTTGCTTTTTACAGCTGGGTATTGTACAATGAGTACCCGGTGTATGTAAATGAACTGAGAGACATCGACAATTTATTCACCGTCAATTATAAGACAACCAGCATCGTCCGGTACAGTCTTCTCTATGTATTGCCTGGCATTTTGCTTATTAGTGCCATTGTGCTGCTGGTACGCCGGAACCGAAAATAATGCCCTCTAAAAAAATAAAGATGCTTTTACAAACCGATGATCAGACCATTGATGATTTGAGGCTGTTTGCCAAACGTGATCATAGTGGTATTTATGATATCTATAATAATACATTCACACGTGGAGGAGAATCTGTATTGGAACAGATGTTCAGGAATCCCCTCGCTGATCTGGAAGTGATCAGGCTGCGGGCATCCATCATCAGCAGTTATGCCGGCCTGAAGCCTGTATTCCCATTCGCTGCTTCCATGCTTGACAGTGTTGAAAAATACATGTCATTCTCCAGGGAACATGCCGATGGCCAGCAGCCGGCCATGGGCGGGAAAGAGATCAGCGATGGCGTAATGGCCATTATCAGCCTCTTTCATGCGATGCGTGATTACCTGGCAACCGGCGATATCATACAGATCGCGGCACTGGATAAGGATCGTATGAACATGATCTCTTTGCTCAACAGCCCCGCACTGGAACCGGTATTCAATGAAAAGCCGAAGTCGAAGCTGTCTTACGCTGCCATCACTGCCTTTGATGTATTGATGAGAGTGCGTGAAAGGAACAAAGTTACTGCCGTGTTGCAGTTCGTATATAACCTGGATGTGTACATTTCTGTTGCAGGCATTGCCAATAAAAGAAATTTCGTTTTTCCCGTTGCACATCCCAAAGGTTCCAATATCCTGAAAGTGGAAGGCGTCTATCATCCTGAGCTGAAAGACCCGGTGGCCAATAGTCTGACCATGAACAGCAACAGGTCTGTAGTGTTCCTGACCGGGGCCAATATGGCCGGAAAATCCACTTTCCTCAGAAGCTTCAGTACGGCTGTGTATGTTGCCCATATGGGATTTCCGGTAGCTGCCAGGGCAATGGAGTTTTCTGTAATGGATGGGGTTTACACCACTATCAATCTGCCGGACAACCTGGGCATCGGTGCCAGCCATTTCTATGCAGAAGTATTGCGTGTAAAGAAGATCGCGCATGAGCTTTCTCTCGGCAGATCGGTGTTTGTGCTGTTCGATGAACTGTTCAGAGGCACCAATGTAAAAGATGCTCATGAAGGAACAGTGTCTGTAACAATGGCTTTCGCCGGGAAGAAGAACAGCATGTTCATTATATCCTCGCATATCGTTGAAGCCGGTGATGAGCTGAAAACAAGACCCAATATCGGTTTTCATTACCTGCCTACAAAGATGAACGGCACCACACCCGTATACACGTACAGGCTGGAAGAGGGCATTACCGATGACAGGCATGGAATGATCATCATCCGTAATGAAGGAATACTCCAGACATTGGCAAATGGCCGGAAGCGGAGGGAATAACAAACAATCGGAGAGCAGTCACTCGCCGGAGGCGAGCGACCGGGCACACGCTGATAAATATTATGATATGAGTTTTAGTATAGACAGACAATCACTGGATGAACTGAACCTGATGGGTAAATTCCGTCAGGGCTCCGTTTACTTTCTGTTCAACCAGGTAAAGACACGCGGCGGTGAGCAGTTACTGGATAAACTGTTCAAACAGCCATTGACAGATGAACGGCTGATCAATGAGCGAACTGCCATCTTTCAATTTTTCCAACAGGCCGGCCTGCATTTTCCCTTCGATCCGCAGCAGGTAACCCTGATGCAGGAGTATGCAGATGCAGGGAATGAACAGGGGCAACTGGGCAGTTATCTGAATGTGCTGGTAAAGAAATCCCTTTCCTCCTTAACAAGGGATGAGCGCTACAAAACCCTGATCCAGGGCTTGCAGGCAACCATCATGACCCTGAAGAAATGTTTTGCATTTGTGGTGGAATTGTCTGCCATGCAGGGACCTTATCAAAACCGGGTCAATGAAATAAAGTCGATCCTGGAAACGCAGCAGCTGATGAAACTGGTGGAAACCGATATCTACAAATCCATTTCGGTAAAGTCCATCGCGGAATTCGATTATCTGCTGAAAAATAAATTGAATGCAGCTGTCAGAACAGTGATCGATTTCATTTCAGAAACAGATTTAAATATAGCAGTGGGAGCAGTGGCCCGGGCAAAAGGGCTCACCTATGCCAAAGCGCTGCCGAAGGCGGCCAATACCCTGAAAGCAATCGATCTGAAACATCCCTGCATCGATCATGCCATCGGGAATGATATTGAGATGCGGGAACAGAGCAATGTGATCTTCCTCACTGGCGCCAATATGGCCGGGAAGTCAACCTGGATGAAGTCTGTAGGGATCGGCATGTACCTGGCCCATATCGGATTTCCGGTGGCGGCGGCATCCATGGAATTTTCCATCCGGGAAGGCATCTATTCCAGTATCAACGTGGCGGACAATATCGCACTGGGGTATAGCCACTTTTATGCGGAAGTGGTGCGGGTAAAAAATGCAGCCGATGCCACCAGCACGGGCAGGCACCTGCTGCTCATGTTCGATGAATTGTTCAAGGGCACCAATGTGAAAGATGCATATGACGGAACGCTTGCCGTTACGGAGGCTTTCTCTGAATATGTCAACTGCCTGTTTATCGTATCCACGCATATCATTGAAGTAGGGGAGGCGCTGAAGGGCAGGAGCAATATCCAGTTCACGTATATGCCTACTGTGATGCAGGGAACCGTTCCCCGGTATACATACCGTCTGGAAAAAGGAATTACGGAAGACAGACAGGGTATGATGATCATCCGCAATGAAGGTATCCTGGAAATGATCGGTAATTAAAAATTTATCAATCACTATTTACTGAAATTTATGAGCGCCATATTAAAAGTATCAGGCCTGTCGCACAAATACTCCAGCTCCTGGGCTATCCGTGACATCAATTTCGAGATCACGCAGACCGGGGTAGTAGGCCTGCTGGGCTCCAACGGAGCAGGAAAATCCACTACCATGAACATCATCAGTGGGGTGCTGAGGCAAACGGAAGGAACGGTATTCATCAACGGGGTCAATAAGAACGAGGACCCGGAAGCAGCCAAAAGGCAGATCGGATTTCTGCCACAGACGCCACCCCTGTATGGCGATTTTACTGTAAAAGAATTTCTGAACTATGCTGCATACCTGCGGGACATCGATAAGAAATCAGTAAAGAAAAGTGTGGAGGATGCCATGGATAAAACGGGCATTTCTCATTTCAGTTCCCGTTTGATCAAGAACCTTTCCGGCGGCTATAAACAAAGGGTGGGCATTGCACAGGCCATCATTCACAAGCCTGCTATCGTGATTCTGGACGAGCCCACCAACGGCCTTGATCCGAATCAGTTGATTGAAGCAAGAAAACTGATCAGGGAAATAGCGCTGGAGCATACTGTGCTGTTGTCTTCACACGTGCTCTCCGAGATCAACCTGCTTTGCAGGGATATCATAATGGTGGAAGGGGGGCGAATGGTGTTTTCCGATTCAATGGAAGCATTCAATGCTTACCGGCAGCCACAAACCATTCTGGTGACGATGGAGAACATGCCGCCGGAATCGGAATTGCTTAAGCTGAAAGGTGTAAAAAAAGTGGAGCAGCTCACGGCGAAAGAATGCAGGATCTATTTCAGCGGAAGCTCCAACCTGTCAGCTGCCATCATTGCCGCCGGGGTGCAGAACAACTGGAGGCTGAAAGAGGTCAGCCTGGAGAAGTCGTTGCTGGACGATGTGTTCAAACAATTATCTAACCAAGCCTAACATTTTTGCATAATGAGACTCATTTTGAAAATTGCCAGAGCCGAACTGAGAACTTTGTTTTATTCTCCCATTGCCTGGGTGGTGATCATTGTATTCTTTGTGATCACCGGGGTGTTATTTGTAGATCCCCTCGTTGAAATATCAAGGGTGCAGGAAGTGGCGATGGAGAACTCTCCTTTTTATGAAGGTAACATATACGGATATACGCTGACCTTGTTTACGGGAACATTCGATGCTATTCTGAGCTACCTGTATTTGTTCATCCCCTTCCTGACCATGGGAGCCATCAGCCGGGAATTGAATAACGGTACCATAAAATTTCTCTATTCTTCCCCTGTCAGGATCCGGGAACTGGTACTGGGAAAATACCTGGGCCTGTTGTTCTTCAACGGCTTTCTGCTGGCGGCTATCGCGATATTGCTGATCACGGGCATGTTCAGTATTCAGCATGTTGAATATAAAGTGTACCTCTCCGCATTCCTGGGAATATTTCTTTTATCCTCTACTTATACGGCAATCGGATTGTTCATTTCTTCCCTGACCAGTTATCAGTTGGTTGCAGGCCTCGTAACCTTCATGGTCTTTATCTTACTGAGCTTTATTTCCAATTTCGGGCAGCAGTATGATTTTGTGAGAGACCTGACCTGGTTCCTGTCCCTGCCCAACAGGGTAGACAGGCTGATCACCGGCCTGATCACTTCCCGTGATATCCTGTACTTTCTGCTGATCATCATCATGTTCCTGGGATTTTCCATAGTGAAGTTGAAGAGCACGCAGGAATCGAAAAAGAAAACAGTGCTCTATTTCCGTTACCTGGTGATCCTTACAGTGATCCTGGGACTTGGCTATTTTTCT
>NZ_JBQCGW010000129.1:0-9646 GCF_051955275.1 Pseudobacter sp.
TGTTTTCATTGATCAGGAATTAGAAAGTGATTGGTACTTGCGACTGAAATACACCATCGAAAAGAGGGTACCTGCCACACCTATCACCGAAAATAATACTACACTATTAGGATAGAATTCAGACCAGGTTAAGTTTATCTGAAATATTTCTTTTGATAACATTACAAAGGAACTACCCAGGTAACCATAGGCATCCACCAGGTAAATGAGGAAACCTACATTACCGGCAATGCGGAAAGAAGCGATCAGCCTTTCAAAAAAGATACAGTTGAAAGGAATATAACCCATGTATAACCCAAGCCCTACCAACTGCATCCAGAGGGCCCCGCTAAGGTTTCCCGTAAGGAACAGTGCCGATGAAATACCAGCCAGCAGAAAACCAACCAGGATCACCCAGTGGATCATTTGAAGGGCCCTGATATTCTTTCTCACCGTAATGAGCAGGCTCATCATGATCAGGATGGAAATGGAAGTGATGGTTTCCGTTTGTGTAAAAATGGCCGGTTTCTTCCCGTATCCCAGTTCAGCCCATAGATTGGCCATGAAATTATCACGCACATCGCGCATGATGGTAAGGAAAAGATAAGTGACCGTAATGGCCACAATACCACCACCGAAATTCCTGATGAACTTCAGCCGGCTTTCCTTGCTCATGGGCAGGCGCACAGTCCTTTCCTGTATATCTGCCGCGTCAGGATCGGGTATGCGTTCCAGTAAGTAAATAAAGAAGATCAATGGCAGCGCAAAGACCATGCCTGTGGCAAATGCCAGCCAGTGCTCAGGTACCTGCCAGCTGTCTCTCAGCCATACCGCCACCGAGCGGGTGAAGCCACCCGCAAAGATGAAACTCACCGCCATGGCAGAGCCAATGAGATCTGTAGCCCTTCGACCTTCCACATAGCTGAATACAATGCCCCACATGAATCCGAGCATGAAGCCATTCACAAACAAACAGAGCATACCCCAGGGCGCGGGAACAAATCCGAATACCAGCAAAGAGAACCAGGCCGTTCCGATCAACAGGGCGCTGGTCTTCCACCTCCCGATCCTTTTCAGTTCAGAAATAAAACGGATGCCGGCAAACTTACTCAACATATAGCCCAGCCCCTGGCTGATGATCAGCAATACCTGGTATTTGATGCCCCAGAATATGAGGCCATCGAAAGTGGCTACAGTAAAAGGTTTCCGGTAAGCGTATACGGATGTATAACTTAGGAATGCCACCACCGCCGCATAAATGGCGATCATGATCTGCTTCCTGGTGAAAGCGGGGGTTGTTGCAGTTAAGGTTGACAAGCTATTAGATTAAGGATGGTAATTCTTCCAGGCTATCGATGATATGGTCCGGATGAAACTGCTGCAGCTGTTCCCTGGTGGCGGCTCCCGTGGTAACACTTATCACCAGTCCGCAGTTTGCATTGCGGCCTTCCTGAACATCCACTTCTGTATCTCCTACTTTCACCACTTCCCTGCTACTGCTGATTCCCAGTTGCTGCATGATGGCCTGAATCATATATGGTTCAGGTCTTCCTTCCGGTACTTCATCACTGCAGATCACCATATCTATCAGGGGATTGTTCTTCCAGTTGAGGCGGGAAAGGATGGCTTCCGTAACAGGCCTTGTAAAACCTGTATTGAGCGCCACTTTCACAGCTTTCTCATGCAATTCCCTGAAAAGGTTCTCCGCATACGGAAGTGGTTGCAGGTCTTTATCATTCTGATAAAATCCGATCATCAGTTCCGTAAATCGCTGATGGATATTTTCTATCAGCTGATCTATATCAGCTCCCTCCGGAGCGCCGTATTTATCTAAAAGGATACGGATAGCGTCGATCTTGCGAAAGCCCATCACTTCATTTACATCTGCTGTTGACGGTTTGGGAACTCCCAGTTCAGCAAGTGCAGTAATAAATGCGGTGGCTACATCTCCGCGATCACGAACCGTGGTGCCCGCCATATCAAATACTACCAGTTTTGTTGAAGACATAATCATCTGTTGAAATTGTTAGAGTACGGATTATTGCTGAGCCAGTAAATGCCGGCGGATCATTTCCTGGTAGGGAGAAAGGTCGGGTACAGGAACTTCTTTAATTTTGGCGGCTTCGTCCCACCTGCGCATCCGGATGATCAGATCGAAAAGAGGATCCGCTTCAAACGCTGTTGCCTCTTCCGTACTCATCATTCCTCCCTGAAATTCCAGCGTTCTTTTACTGGCTTCCGAGAGGTTATCATAATACTCCGGCGAACTGTAAGTAAGATAACGTTTTGCATCCACATGTGATTCAACCAGTCTGATCAATCTTTCAGAAAACCCCTTACTGCGCAGGAAGGAAGCGCCGATTTCTTCGTGGTCCTTTATTCCATAGCCATCCATTTCATTATCCCCCTGCAAACTCACGCAGATATGGCCGATATCGTGCAGGAAGGCAGCCAGTATCACATCTTCATCATACCCCTGTTCTTCCGCCAGCTGTGCGGCCTGCGCCATATGCTCCAGTTGCGTGATCGCTTCTCCTGCATACTCCTCGCCTCCGTGCTGCCGGTACAACCTGATGATCTCCCCGGCAATGGCATTTGCCTGTTCATTATTCATATGCGGTTATTTTGAATAAACAGATTTGATAGGGTCAGCAACGGGATGCTCTGCCGTAAATGTAAAACCAAGCAGCTTTGCCAGTGTTGCCGCAATCTGCATCTGGTACAATTGCCCGGCGGTTTTCAGCTCGCCCAGCGGTTTTGTATCCGGCCCCATCACTGCCAGCCAGATCTCATGTGCATCTTCAATTCTTGTACCATGGTGGCACCAGTTCGCTTTTACAATATCTCCCCTGCCGTGATCCACTGTAACTAATAGGGTGGTTTTGTTTTTGTATTGCGGCATGGACTGCACCGTATTCCAGATATCCCTGATCATGGCGTCCTGCGCATGCGCACTGCCAATATACTGATCGTACATGCCGGCATGTGCAAAATCATCCGTTTCGTCGAAAGCGATGTACATCACTTTTGGTTTGTACGCTTTCAGATACTCACGTGCTGCCATATACGTAATTACATCCTGCCTTACACCGATGGGCTTCGGAGCCAAGAACTGCATATCGTTCAACACCTGCAGCTGTGGTATATTGAAAGGAATAGTATCCACGTCGGAGTTTACATACACGCCGCTGCGCGGCTCATTGAGAATATACGGGAATACATCCCAGGTAGAAAAGGCAGCAACTTTCTGCTGATACCCTTTCTGCTTATTTACAAATTCCAGCACATTGGTGTTCCTGTTGAAGATCTTGTCATTTGAATTCACAGCAGTATCCGGATATCCTGTGAAGATCTCATTGTAACCGGGATATGAGAACCAGTATGGATTTGCATTATCAACATAATTACCGAAGCGCCTGTTGCCATAGATCTGCCCCTGCCTGGACACCACTTCCCATATAAAAGGAAAAAGTTTCTTTCTTCGTTCATCCACACTATCAGACCAGAATTTTTCACGCAATCCCTTGCTATCCCGGTTGAAGAGCGTATCATCTGTAAGTGTGGGATCGATCCCTTTGAAAACTTCCTGCCAACGCATTCCATCCAGTGTAACGATAATAAGGTTTTCTGTTTTGCCTGTCTGGGCCTGCAATACGGGCAGGCAGAGCAGGCATGCAATGCATATCACTACATATTTCATATTCAAAAAATTTGCAAGAGCCGGTCAGGTATGATATTGCGTGGAGAAAAAAAGGCGAAACCAGGACTAGCTTCGCCGTCAACATTAAGAAACTGCTACGATTGCTCTTGATTTGCCTATAAAAGAGTTTGTATTGTTGAATTCACCCGGCATGCAATATCAGTATTGATCCCGAAAAAAATTGCGGGCTCTGGTTTGTTGATAATTATTTAATAAGCCAGATCACATCATTGATGTTGTTACTACCGCTGAACTGGCGGTCCAGCGCAGCTTTCAGATTCTCTTTATTCCTGTTCATTTCATAAGAGGGATATGACCAACGCTTTGGAATGATGCCATTGTTACCAATACCCACACCAGTTGAAAATGTTGGAACACCAGTTCTGCGGTAGTTGAAATACGGCTCCCATCCGGAGTTCTGAAAGAAGGCCAGGTATTTCTGCATCAGTATCTTATTCAATCCGGCAGCACCTGCTTCATACTCCACTGTACCCTGTGTGTAATAATCATTGAAATTAAAAGTGAAAGGGGCCAGTGTCCATTCATTCTTGCTCAGCAGTTTACCAATACCCAGGTAATAAGCCATATTGCTTCCTTCCTTGATGCCATAAAATTCCAGTGAAGCTTTGATGCCTTTCATATACCAGTCCTCCGCATTACCGGTGGCCCAGCCACGGTTCAATGCTTCAGCAATATTGAAGCACATTTCAGGATACCCTGCAATGATGAAGTCCTCCGCAGTCAGTGTTCGGTAATAGCGGTACCTGTTGATCAATGAAATACTGTAGGCAAGTGCCTTGCTCTCCATCACATCCTGCGCCTCACCGGTGCCTGATGCCACAAAGGCCCTGAAATCGGTAGGCGCCCAGCCATTGTCGTTCACCAGCTTCCAGGCTGGCTCGCAGGTAACCAATACTCGCGGATCTTTAAGATTGGTGCAACTCTTCACATAGGTTTCAGCCATATTGTAGCGAAGTGCATCGTTACCGAAGTTGATGGTATTGGTGGGATAGTTATTGATGCTTGCCACATACCTGTACATAAAGTTATCTTCCATCTTTTCAAAGAGAGGATACTTCACATTGTCCGCCAGTGTTTCTGCAAAGCGTTGCCTGATCTTCAGTTCCGCATCTCCTTCTTTTTTGCTCAGTGCGATCAGCACACGAAGCTTGTAAGCATTTGCCACTTTTCTCCATTTCGAAAAATCCCCGTTGAAGAAGAAGTCACCGCTGATACTGGCTTTACGGTCATCGAGGGATTTGAAATCATTGTTGGCTTCATCCAGCCAGGTGAGGATCTGCAGGAATATATCCTTCTGCTGGTCATAGGAGGGCTGCAGCAGTTCAGCACCTTTCAATGCATCCTTCAACGGCACATCGCCCATCATGGAGGTGAGGTTATAGAAATAATAAGCACGCAGGAATTTGCCGATGGCATGATATCCTGTCTGCGTATTCTTTTCAAGACGCTCCGCTTCTTTGTCCATCTGCACGATATTTTTGAGCGTATTGGTGTAGATATCGAACGGGCCGTTGTTCCAGTTGTACTGATTATCGCCATAGTACTGGTAGTTGCGGCAATAGTACTGGCTGTAACGGGCTACAGCGCCCCAGGGCTCAACACCACCGATTCCTTCCCGCAGGTCATTGAGCAGTTTGTTGAGCAAAAGATTGGGAGGCGCCACGTCAGACACGTTGGGATTCTTTTGCAGTTCGTCGAACCTTTTCTGGCAGGATGAAACCATTACGAGGTTTGCAACCGCCAGCAGATAGAATAGCTTTTTCATATCAGGATTGTTGACTGGTTAGAATGTAAGATTGAGGTTGAAGCCAAAACGGCGGGTGCTGGGAGTTTGCAGATCGGATCCACTGCTTTGCGTGAACTGGTCCGGATCCACATCCTTGTATTTTGAAGGGAAGAACAGTGCCAGATTCCTGCCCACGAGAGATACTTCCGCTTTCTTGATAAAGGACTTACCCAGCATGTTCTGCGGCAACGTATACGTGAATGTGATCTCACGCAGCTTCGCAAAGGTTTTGCTGATGATGTTCAACTCCGCGATATTGGCATAACGGCTTGAATAGTTCTGTACAGTGGTGGCAGTAGTGTTTGCTTTCTGCTGCAGGTCTTTCATATTGGTGATCTCACCGGTCACAGGATCCAGTTGAATGGCTCCAACCAGTGTTATGCCTGGAGCTACCAGTGATCCGCCTTTCACGTCATCAGGTCGGTGCTGGCCCCAGAGGCCTGTTGATGTTTCGATATGCCTTCCACCCTGTAATGTTTTCTGACGTACATAATCATGCAGCACACCACCAACCACACCATCAAACTGGAAGGAGAACCTGAATGATTTATAAGAGAATGAGTTGTTGACACCCCAGGTCCAGTCAGGATCAGCATGACCGAATATGCGTTTGGCATCTCCCTGTCCTGCATCGCGGAAACGCATCAGCAGTCCATCGGAACCATGCACCAGCTGACCATCCGGCGTGCGGATGAAACCTTCACCGTAGTAGAGGTCAACCCTGTCTCCATCCTTGCTCCACTGATCAGGTGTAGGATGTTTGATCCAGGTGCGCACAAAAGTGCTCCAGTTCACATTCACGTTCCAGTTGAAGTTCTTGTTTTGTACGGGAGAACCGGACAAAGTGATTTCCCATCCCCTGTTACGGTAGCTACCGTAATTGGTTTTGATGAATTCATATCCTGAAGTAGGAGAAATGATATCGTTCCTGTTGCTGAGCAGTTCTGATTTTGAATTGAACCAGGTAACATCCAGGTTCAGCCTGTTCTTCATGAAACGGATATCCATACCCAGTTCCAGGGTTTTCTTATTATCTGCCTGAAGATTGGGATCCAGCAATCCATTGGCATAGCTTACGCCTGGAGCGTTGTTGTAATTGCCATTCTGGATCTGGTAACCGTTGTACAGCAGGTCGTAGGTTCCCATATTGATGGGCGTTTTGTATTCCTGTCCATAACTCTGGCCTGTTCCGAAACCAATAGCAGGCTGGCCGATGTTTGCATAGATACCGGCATTCCTTCCCTCTGCATATGATCCGCGGAACTTGAGGAAACTGACGGCTGAAGGCATTTGCGTATAATCGGAAACGGTAGTTGATACGCCTACTGAAGGATAGAAATAGGTATTCTCATCTTTACGCAGGGTGCTCACTTTATCCAGACGACCGGTTGAATGCAGGTTCAGAAAATTTCCCACACCCAGGTCAAGTGAATAGAAAGTACTGAGCATCAGGTTTTCAAGCGCAATGGAAGCGCTCCTGGCCGGACGCAGCGTGTTGGCGAGAGTGTATAGACCGGGAACACTAAGATAGTCCGTGGTGGCAATACTTCCATTGTAGCGGGCAGTTCTGATATTGGCACCGGCAAAGGCGTCCAGGTTGAAGAACTTATTCATGAACTCGTTGCTGTACCTGACCTGCACTTCGTTATTGGCCTCGAAAAAATTCCGGTTGTCTTCCCGGTAGTCACCCAGTCGCTCATCACGATCATATGCGCCGGCAGACACCGGCATTTTTTCCTGCCTGAACACATTGTAAGTGGAGATGGAAGGGCGGTACATCAGCTCGAAGTCTTTAGCGAACTTCCAGTTGAGTGTTACATATCCATAAACATCATTTTTGTAATGAGGGCGCAACCATTCATACACAACGAACCAGGGATTGTTGTAACGCTGGTACTCCGCATATTTCTGCTGGATGCCTTCTTTGCCCGGCTGCCAGTAGTTACGCATGTCTTTCATGCTCCAGTCTGCGCCTGCCCAGATGATCACGTTATAGATAAGGCTGTTGGGGCCATAATCCACATCGGGAAAGTTGGGTGAATACTGCCTGCTGTAATTGATATTCGCAGAAAGCTTGATTTTATCAGTGAACTGGTAACCTGCATTGAAATTGAAGTTGGTAGTATTCACGCTCATATTGGGAATGATGGAACGCTGGAAATTATGCCCAAGCCCGAAACGCAGATCATATTTATCTCCGCGGGAAGCGATTGAAATATGGTTGGTGCTGAGAATACCTGTCTGGAGGAACTCCTTCAGGTTGTCCTTGCCACGGGCAGTCCAGGGCGTGGGAGCGATATTGCCCTTGAAGATGGTACCGTCAGCAAATTTAGTCTCGTAGGTTTTTGCTGGATCATAGGCGCCATCGTACTGGGGAATGAGCTGTCCTTCAAATTTAGGTCCCCATACATCATAGTCGTTATCATTCAGACCACCGCCACGGCCATCACCGAAGGCATATTTGCCTTTGGAACCCGGACCATAATCATCCTGGTATTTGGGCAGGGCCAGAAAACCCTTATCGAACATGGTGCTTGAATTGAATTCGATGGCGAATCCTCTCTTGTCCTTAGTCCCCTTCCTGGTATTGATAACGATGGCTCCGTTTCGGGCAAGACTGCCGTAGAGTGCGGAGGCGGCCTGACCTTTCAGGAAAGTATAACTTTCAATATCATCCGGACTGATATTCCAGGTATCTGTTGTGATAGGAATACCATCCACCACAAAGAGGATGGCACCTTCGCCGCGGAAATTGATGCCCGGCTGACGGAGGAGCTCGCTGCCGATATTCACGGTGAGGCCAGCCACTTTACCTTTGAGGCTGTTCACTGCGTTCGGTTCACGGGCTTTGTTTAGCTCGGATGTTTTTACATCCTGAATGGCATAGGTAAGCCGCTTGGTTTCTTTCCGCACACCGAGGGCGGTCACCACAACTTCATTCATGCCTGTTGCATCTGTTTCCAGTTCAGCAAGTACCTGGCTGCCTGTAACAGTGATCTCCTTTGTTTTAATGCTGATGCCACTGAACACAAGCACATCGCCTTGTTTGGCATTGATGGCAAAAATGCCACCGGCGTTAGTGCTGGTTCCGCTGGAACTTCCTTTCACAGAAACACTGATGCCGGAAAGAGGTTGCTGGCCGGCCGTTGCCACTACCTTTCCGGAGATCAGTTGCTGTGCGAAAGACAAAATGGGAAATAGTATCAGTGATAATACCGTAAGGCATTTCCCTGAGAATAAGGGCTTGCGCATAAACAGGTTTTTTGTTGGAAGTGCTGAGTTAAATTAATTGCGGAACGAAAGTAGAAGCAGGATGTAACCGGAAGATTAAAGGAGCTTTAACTAAATATTAAGTTTAGTATTTATAAACAATAATTCAATCTTACTAAACTAAAAGATCTGGTGATTTATGAATAAGAGGTGTCATGCATCGCAGCGGCGATGGCTTACGGACAACAAAAGGTAGGATATTAAACACACCTGCATTTTAAGGCGCAGTTAAGTATTTGTAAACAAAACTATACTATTAGTAAACGGTTGATAAGTCGGGAGTGGCAGTAGATTAAGCGGAGATTGGCACAGCGAGATTAAAACAAATACACAATCAGGATACTGGCCTCTCCCGGGCCGATATTTTTTACCCGGTGCCTGGCCCTTCCGTCGAAGAAGAGGGTATCACCTGCTTCCAGTGTGAACTTCTCCTTTTCTATCTGGTATTCTATCTTTCCTTTTAATATATGCTTGCATTCAAAAGCATCAGTGGTGATCAGTTGTTTCCGGCCTGCCCCCTTCTTGAGATCCAGCACTGCCACGTCAATGGCCTGCGTTACCAGGCTTTTGGTAAGAATGCGCTTGTAGGTGAATCCGCGCACCGGCTCTTTCTCAAAAGGCTTTTCCTCCCCCTTCCTGATGATGAGCACATGACCATTGGTGAAATGCACATGCATGTCTTCAAAGAAGGTCTTCAGGTCTTCATTCAGGGCCTCTATAATATTGAATAATACAGGCAATGAAGGAACAGTTCTGTTATTCTCGATCTGTGAGATCAGGCCCTTGGTAACTCCGGCCTTATTGGCCAGGGCTTCAGTGGTTATCTTCTTCTGGGTGCGTTTCGATTTGATCTTCTCCCCGATCAGCAAGATTAGGTCTTCATTCATAAA
>NZ_JBQCGW010000130.1:0-59432 GCF_051955275.1 Pseudobacter sp.
CCCTTCGGGTAGCCGACACCGGTATCATGCTTCTGAACGCCGCCAATGGCGTTGAAGTAGGTACCGATATCATCTGGAGCTACACCGAAGACTTCAGAACGCCCATGATCTTTGCTGTTAACAAACTGGACGACGACAATGCCGATTTCGATACTACTGTTGAAGAAGCCAAAACCCATTTCGGCAGTAAAGTGGTAGTGGTGCAGTATCCGCAGCAGGTAGGCGTGGGCTTTCATGCCATCATCGATGTGCTGCGCATGACCATGTATAAGTTCAGGGACGCCGGTGGCAAACCGGAGAAACTGCCTATTCCCGCAGAAGAAAAAGAGAGAGCCGATCTGCTGCACCGGGAACTGGTGGAAGCCATTGCCAGCAACGATGAATCGCTGATGGAAAAGTATTTCGAGAAAGGCGAACTCGATGAGGACGAGATGAAAGAAGGCATGAAGAAAGCCATGATCAATCATGATCTCTTCCCGCTTTTCTGCCTGTCTGCCGAAAGGAATATGGGCAGCGGAAGACTGATGGGCTTCGTAGATAATGTTTGTCCATCTGCCAATGAAATGCCCCCGCAGACCACACGCAAAGGAGACCAGCTTCCCTGCGATGCAAAAGGCCCTGCCTGCATTTTCGTGTACAAAACAGTCTCGGAGCCGCATGTAGGCGAACTCAGTTTTTTCAAGGTGTACAGTGGTTGCATTAAAAGCGGCATGGAACTCGTAAATGAAACCACCGGTGTTTCGGAAAAGCTCAACCAGTTATTTGTGGTGGAAGGAAATAAACGCAGCAATGTGAATGAACTTTGTGCAGGTGATATCGGCGCCACCCTGAAACTGCGGAACACGCATGTGAACAATACCCTGCACGAAAAAGGAAAGCATATCGAACTGGAGTCTATCATATTCCCCGGATCGAATATGAGCATGGCCATCGAATCCATCCGCAAGGGCGAGGAAGAGAAATTATCGGTGGCCTTGCACCAGTTACTGGAAGAAGATCCCACCGTGAAGATCGAATTTTCGCAGGAGTTAAAACAGACCATCATCCATTGCATGGGAGAACTGCACCTGAGCGTGATCCGCTGGAAGCTGGAACACCTGCACAATGTGGAAGTGAAATTTGTGCGGCCACGGATCCCGTATCGTGAAACCATCCGTAAGATGGCAGAAAGCAATTACCGTCATAAGAAGCAGTCGGGTGGGGCGGGGCAGTTCGGAGAAGTGTTCATGCGCATAGAGCCCTGGCACGATGGAATGCCCGATCCTAAAGGCCTGAATGTTAGAGCCCGTGAAGAGTATCCGCTCGACTGGGGCGGCAAACTCGTATTCTTCAATTGCATCGTTGGCGGCGCTATCGACACACGATTCCTGCCATCCATCCTGAAAGGTGTGATGGAAAAAATGCATGAAGGCCCCCTTACCGGTTCTTACGTGCGCGATGTACGTGTGAGCGTTTATGATGGAAAGATGCACCCCGTGGACTCCAATGATATTTCTTTCAAGATCGCCGGACTGATGGCCTTCAAACAGGCATTCCAGCAGGCTGATCCGCAGATCATGGAACCCATCTGGCATGTTGAAGTGCTCTGCCCTGAAGACCTTACAGGATCTGTGATCGGCGACCTGCAAACACGCCGCGCCATTGTGGAAGGCATGGAATCAGAAGGGCATTTCACAAAGGTGATCGCCAATGTTCCCTTGTCGGAAATGCATGATTATTCATCCTCGCTGAGGAGCATCACGCAGGGGCGCGCAAAATTTTCAATGAGGTTCAAAGAATACGCAACAGTACCCTTCGATATACAAAAGAAACTGCAGGAAGATTATATGAAACTGGCAAGGGAAGAAGTATAATCAATTCTGCATGCTGCTAGTTTTCATTCTGTATGTAGGGCTCTTTGGCGAGCGTAAAGAAGAAAGTGCTTCCTATGCCTGGCGTAGACTCCACCCAGATCTCACCGCCATGCAGTTCTACGATCTTTTTGCAATGGGCAAGACCGATACCTGAACCTTCATAGTCCTTCCTGTTATGCAAACGCTGGAAGATGATGAAGATCCTGTCCCGGTGCTGTTGATCTATCCCTATGCCATTATCGCTCACTGCAAATTTCCAGTAGTGGGGATATTCAGTATAAGTGATGCTGATCTCAGGCCTGATACCGGGCTTGCGGAACTTGATGGCATTGCTGATGAGGTTCTGGAAAAGTAATTTCAGTTCTGTTGGATAGGCGTACACAACAGGAAGTACTTCGGGAACGATATGCGCATTATTCTCCCTGATATTGTTACCCATATCCGCCAGTACTTCATGCAGCAGCACATTGCAGTCTGAACGCACAAATGCGATGGCCCTGCCTATGCGTGAATAATCCAGCAGATCCTTGATGAGCGTTTTCATCCGGTCGGATGCCTGCAGGATGAAGTCGAGATACTTATCCGCATTCTCATCCATCTTTCCCTTGTACTGTTTATTGAGGAGGCCAACAAAACCTGATACCGTTTTGAGCGGTTCCTGCAGATCGTGTGAAGCCACATACGCGAATTGCTCCAGCTCAGCATTCTTCCTGTCGAGGTCGATGGTGCGCAGCTCCACTTTTTTTTCCAGGTCTGCATTGGCTTCTTTGATCTCTTTCTGTAGTTTTTCCTGTTCGGAGGCCATGGCATTGAAATCATTGGCCAATGTGCCGATCTCATCTTTGGAGTAAACTTTAGCCTTCACGGTGAAGTCGCCCTTGCCTACAGCCCTGGCGGAAACCAGGATGGCATCGATGCCTTTGGAGATCCCGCGGCTTACTACGATGGCCAGAATGAGGCCTGTGAACTCAACGGTGATGGCGATGCCCAGCAGGATGCGGAGAATGAGTTTTTCCAACCACCGGGAGCCGTCGCCCAGTTGTTTGCTGAATTCATCCTCCAGGATAGTGACATGCGTATTGAGATGTTCAATATAGCGCATGACTTCGTTTATCCGTTCGGGTGATTTATCAGCACGGAAAATTTCTTTATGTAACTGCTCACCACCTGCAATGATATGTGAAAGTATGCTGTCTGCCTTGATCCAGGCAACGATAGCATTATTGATATAATGATTGGAATTGAAACGGCTGAAGAGGTTGATCATGCCCTGCGCATCATCGGGGTGGTTGCGGCCCTTGGCAAATCCTGCTTTGATGAGATCGTCATTCCTTTCATTTTCCGGTTTGCTGAATTCTACCAGCGCCTCGTGGTCCCCGAGCGGCACGGCCAGCTGTTTTTTGAATTTCAGGTAATCTTCTTCATCGTGGGTACGTGCATAGGCGGAAAGCTGGTACATAGCGTCTTTCTGGGCCTTGGACCAGAGTGCTTCGCCATTTACATAAGCACGAACAGAGGAAAGCGTGTGGATAGAGAAGGCAAGCGCGACCAGTTCCACTGCAATCAGAGCGGCCATAATCCCCACTGTGAAATACAGTTTTGTTTTGATCGATACATCCCTGAACCACCTGCCAAGCGAAAATTTTGCCATGGATAATCGTTGTTTAAACCCGGGTGGACAGAAAGGTATGGAAATTAAACGAAATGCCCAATCCTGCAAAAGAAAACCCGCTGCAAGAGCGGGTCTTCAATAGCGTATGTTTGACGCGCTTAATATTTAGCGCATTCCTGCATTTCTTTTTCCGTGTAGGCCACTCCGTATTGCTTGAGCACATCATCCGGAACGCCATTCCACTGGTTAGGCGCATTGCCTGCATAACCAACGTCTTTCACCCCGATCTCCGTGGTATAGAAACCGCTGGCAGTGAGGTTACGCATGAGGTTGAAGAAGGCCACGCCCTGTGCAAATTCAGGCTTTGCTTTGGCAGGGTAGGCGATATCATCAACGATCTGGATCCGCTGTTTTTCATCAGCATCCGCAAATGACTTCTCAAAGCGGGTGAGGCTCTGCATATCCAGCCATCGCAGACCGCCACGCATGGGCGTCTGGTGCTCGGGCATATCTTTCACAATGAATTCGATCCATTCAGGGACCTTCGCATCGGAAGCGCTGCCGCTCACTTCATCGCGTGGAATGATGATGTCCGCAAGAATTGTGATGGTAGCCATTTCATGTGCCGTGAAGAAGGTCTTTGAGATCACTTCTTTATAATGTGCCTCCTCTTCCTTCATACGGTCGAGGTTTTGCGCTACTGCTCCATTCGAAGGGGTGGTTTCAGCAGGCTTATCTGTTGTCTTTCCATCCTTACAGGCTTCCAGCAGAACGCCGGTGGCCAGAGAACCGATGGCAAGGGCTTTGAGTGATTTTCTTCTATCCATACAAAATCGTTTGTTGATAGTGGTGAGATGATGTATTTACAGTTGCTGCTTTTTCATTTCGTCCATAATGTATTCACTGGCGCGCATGGAGAGTGCCAGGATGGTCCAGGTGATATTCTTGTCGGCTTGGCTGGTGAACTGACCGCCATCCACACAGAATACGTTCTTACAATCATGCGCCTGGCTCCACTTGTTGAGGGCACTGCTTTTTGGATCGTTACCCATACGAACGGTTCCTGCTTCGTGGATGATACGTCCGGGAGTCTCAAGGCCGTAATTGCTTTCTTTGCCTGCAATGCCCCAGGTGATCACAGCGCCCATTTCATGCATGATCTCCTGGAAGGTCTCCTGCATATGTTTGGCCTGTTTGATCTCGTGCTCGCTCCATTTCACATCGAAGCGAAGAACAGGGATCCCGTATTTGTCCACAACATTGGGATCGATCTCACATTTGTTATGTTCGAAGGAGATGGCTTCTCCACGTCCTGCCATACCTACGCTGGCGCCGTAGAAGAAACGGAAATCCTCTTTGAGTGATTTACCATAACCACCAGCTTCTTTCTGCTGACCGTTAATGGTGTATTTGCCATTAAGGCTTTCCACGCCCCAGCCGAAACCGTATGCCGGCTGGCCCATGCCACCCCAGTATTCGATATGGTATCCGCGGGGGAAATCAAGTTTTTTATTGTCGAGCCACCAGGGGGAGTATACGTGCATACCACCCACACCGTCTTCGTTGTAGCGTTTGCGGCCGAAGAGCTGTGGCAATACGCCGCCCATGGCTACGCCGGTGGAATCGTGCAGGTATTTGCCCACTACATTGCTGCTGTTGGCGATACCGTTCGGATGGCGGCTGGATTTTGAATTGAGGAGGAGACGGGCCGATTCGCAGGCGCTGGCAGCCAGGATCACCACGCGGCCGCTCACCTGGTACTCACTCAGGTCGTCTTTGCTGACATAGGAAACGCCGGTAGCCAGACCTTCCTGGTTAGTGAGCACTTCGCGGGCCATGGCATTGGCAAATACATCCACATTGCCGGTAGCAAGGGCTGGTTTTACCAGTACGGAGCTGGAAGAGAAATCCGCATACATGGTACTGCAGGCCCTTGCGCACTGACCACAGTAGATACAAACACCGCGTTCGGGATTGCCCTCGATGGGCTTGGTAAGGATGCTGAGCCTGGAAGGGATCACGGGAACCCCTGCATTCTGTGCGGCCTTTTTGGTGAAGATCTCGTGCAGCCTGGGTTTGGGAGGAGGGAGGAAGAATCCGTCGGGATCATTTTCAAGCCCTTCATTGGTGCCGAAAACACCTATCAGTTTATCTACGCGGTCGTAGAAAGGTTTTACATCTTCATAACCGATGGGCCAGTCTTCACCGAGGCCATCGATGCTTTTACGCTTGAAATCTTTGGGGCCGAAGCGGAGTGAAATACGTCCCCAGTGATTGGTACGGCCACCCAGCATCCTGGCGCGGAACCAGTCCCATTGAGTACCGCTGGCCTTAGTGTAAGGCTCTCCTTCGATTTCCCATCCGCAATAGCAGGCGTCGAAATCACCGAAAGGGCGGAACTTGGTGCCGGCGCCTCTGCGGGGGGAGTCCCACGGATTTTTGAACTGGGTTACATTCGTTTTCGGGTCATACATCGGACCAGCTTCGATCAGGGCTACTTTCAGTCCGGCTTTGGCCAACATATAAGTTGCCATCCCGCCGCCTGCACCTGAACCCACAATCACTACATCGTATTTCTTTGCGCTTTTTTTGATCTGCAGATCTCCCATAATTGCAATTTGTTTGGGGGTATAATGTCCTTAAACTAACATGAGGGAGTAAATATAAAGGAAAAGGTTTTAAAATGCTGTAAAGCACGTACTAAATCCATTTAGCAGGCTCTGTTCCGTCCTTTGCGGAGTAGTACAGATCCATTGTTTTACTCCTGCGGATCCAATCCGGATCAGTAGTACAGCAGGGCTTCCGCCGGGTAAGGGGAAAAGCGGAAGAATTTGTGTTAAAAATATCATCAGAATTTGACAGAAAAATATCAGGCGTCAGGAAAATAAAATCAGCCGTTAACGGAATGGGACGGAGGTGGGATTCCGGCCTTTAAGCTACAATTTTTAATACAGATGATACAGGTAAACAATTTTATTTCAACCGGATCGTTGTAAATCAAGTCCCATATCTATTGAAAACCCAATGACCCTATGACCCCGTTTACCCAAAACGACCAGGACTACCTGGCTGAGCGATTTCAGATACTGGAAAACCATATCGTTCACTCCAGTAAGATTGCGTTATTGAAAATTCAGAGCTGGAAATTTGCCATGCGTACCCCCGAGGTGGGCAGCAATTACCAGCAGGCAGCCGAAGCGATGGTGCGTGAGTCGCTGCTGTCAGTTGTTCCCAATTCATTTGTATTGTGCGAAGAGGGCTATTACATGAGCCCCACGGATAACTGATCCGTATGAACCTTATTTGCTTCTGGCCGCTGTGGCCCTGTCCAAACCTTGTCCTATAAAATAGCCTGCAACTGCGCCCAGCAGTGCTCCACCAGCAAGCCAAACCGTATCGGCTCCTGCGGAGAGAAAGGCTATTCCCGTTCCGAAAATAGCCAGGAGCACCACCATAATGGTAACGGCGCTTTTCCTGGGAGCTGTTCTGGTTTTGACCGGGGCAAGTGTTTCTTTTTTCGCATGCACCTTCCTGTTAGGATGATACTGGTGCCCGTGCTTGTGCCTTGTTTTGCTGATAGGCATAGGTTTGGTTTTCTTATAAGTTACGAAAAAATATTGTCTTTTTTTAGTGTGTTGTGGCCACCCGCCTCCGGGGTGGCTTTTTTGCCTGCCCGCTTTGATGGAAAAGTTCCACAGCCGGAGGCAGGCAGGATTTTGGTATGTATACCGGCAAACAAACCTTTCAGTTATGAATCCCATCAAATCGATGTCTGACGATACACAGGAAGAATACAATGATAACGAGCGGATGGAAAACGTGATCAACGTAGGGGATACCGAGCGCGTTGTCTCAGGCGTTGTGGGCGGAGTGCTGCTGTACAATGGATTGACCAGCCTGGGCAAACATCCTTTAGGCGGATTGCTGAAGACCCTGATCGGCGGTTACCTGTTGTACCGGGGGGCATCCGGCACCTGTCCATTGTACAAGGCCCTGGGCAAAACGGACCACGTGACCAGAACGCCCACCGTGAGAATGCGGACTTCCATTGTGGTGGAAAAACCCAGGGAAGAAGTATATGCTTTCTGGCGGAAACTGGAAAACCTGCCGCTGTTTATAAAACACCTGCAAAGGGTACAGGAGCATGATGAGATGCACAGCACCTGGACGGCCGATCTGCCTGGTTATGGCCTGTTGCAGTGGAACGCTGAAATTGTAAAAGAAATCGACGGACATTTTCTCGGGTGGCAATCCGTGGAAGGAGCTCCTGTTGAAAACGCGGGAAAAGTGGAATTCCTGGATTTCGGGCCGGGGCGGACTGAACTGAAAGTGGTGATCGCCTACAGACCACCGGCAGGCGACCTCGGCGTGCTCATTGCAAAAGCGCTCAATCCCGCATTTACAAAACTGATAGAGAGCGATATTCATAGTTTCAAGGAAAGAATGGAAACGATGACCTGGTGACCGGTTTCTTTAAATTCAGGGGAGCAATACCAGACTGATCTTCCGGTCAATTGTAAAGGGCATGGTGTGCTGGCAACCGGTGTAATCCTTTTCGCAATTGAGTTTCAGGGTCAGGAAAAGAGTGTTGGTCATATAAGCTGACTGCAGTTTACCATCTTTTGAGCTGATGGTGCTGTTGATGTTGAATTTCTCACTTCCGTAAAAAAGGTTCACTTTATCATTGGCTGAAACCCGTACCATCTGGAAATTATTGATGGTTTCACCGGCAACCGGCTTTGTCATTTCCTGTGAGAGATATTGCAGGCATGGAACTGACGGTGGCATGAAATCGGTTTGAACAACCGCCTGGTCCCTGGTGCTTCTTTGTAAAACCGCGGTGACTTCCAGGCAGTCTTCTCCTTTCAGGATATCTTTTCCATTCGCAAAATTTCCTTTTACATTTTCCGGTTTAGTGAAATTGTCATGCGGCTTATGCAATTGCCCGATACCCAACTTTGGGCTGATGGCCACAAAAAAAGTATTGAGATCTGTGATCTCGCCCGTCATCCCGGACTCCTGGATCGGAGGGATATCCAGTTTGCCGTCGGGATGAAGAGAGATCCTGTATGGCGACGTATTCTTTATTTCTTCAGGATACTCGGTGCTGTCTTTTGCTTTGATCACTTTTTTGGAAATCCACTTTATTTCATCATAGGGAATTTTATTACTGTCCAGCACCACTTTCAGTTCGCAAACAGCAATGATAGTGCTTTGCCATTTATCATTATGTACCACATTGGTGGTCATGCGATACCTGTATACATCGCCTACTTTATATTTCCTGGTAAGATGAAGATTGTTTTGCTGGCCAGTTGATGAGCCAGGTATGATTAAGATCAGCCATAGCAGCATCCTTTACTTTTTCATCCGGATGAGGTTTAGGTTTTCACCAAATCTACACAAAGAATCGATAGCTTGCAGGTATGAAACCTGTTATCCCATCCAACATTTCCATCCGTCATGAGCTGCGTCCCGGCGATATCGGAACCGTAGTTCACCTGCATGGCGCTATCTACTCCAGTGAGTTCAATTACGGCATTGCTTTCGAATCTTATGTAGCGTCCGGGCTGGCTGAATTCCACCAGCATTACGATCCACAACTCGATAAAATATGGATAGTGGAAGATGAAGGAAAGATGGTTGGTTTTGTGTTGCTGATGCACAGGACTGAACGCACCGCGCAACTCCGGTACTACCTGTTAATGCCTGCTTATCGCGGAATGGGACTGGGTAAAAAACTCATGGAAGATTTCATGCAAAGCCTCGATGAAAAAGGATACGGCCATTGTTATCTGTGGACCACCGATGAATTGCCCGCAGCCGCTTCCTTATACAAACGCTATGGCTTCAACCTCACGGAGGAAAAGCAATCGGATGAATTCGGAAAAAGGGTGGTGGAGCAGCGGTACGACTGGTACCTTTCACCTGGCTACTGATTCCTCTATTTTTCACTAACAACTGTTAGCGGAATTGATTATCTTTGATCCTTCCGGACTTAATCGTAAACCTTCAAAAGCATTTATAAAGCTCTGTATATGAACAAACGTGAAGTATATATCATTGCTGCGGTACGTACTCCTATAGGCAGTTTCGGCGGAAAACTAAAAGACTTTACAGCTACCCAGCTCGGCGCCTTTGCCATCAAGGGAGCCCTGGAACGTGCTGGCGTAAAACCAGAACAGGTACAGGATGTACTGATGGGCTCTGTGATCCAGGCTAATCTTGGACAGGCGCCTGCCCGTCAGGCTGCAAAATTTGCCGGCCTTCCCAATGAAGTGAACTGCACTACCGTCAATAAAGTTTGCGCCAGTGGTATGAAAGCCATTTCCCAGGCTGCACAGAGCATCGCCCTCGGTGATGCCGATATCGTAGTGGCCGGCGGCATGGAAAGCATGAGCAATGTGCCTTTCTATGTTGACTCCATGCGCTGGGGAAACAAATACGGAAACACTTCCCTGATCGACGGTCTCGCAAAAGATGGTCTCACCGATGTATACGATGGTAAAGCCATGGGCAATGCCGCTGAATTGTGCGCACGTGAATGTGGTATCAGCCGCGCTGACCAGGACAATTTTGCCATCGAAAGCTACAAGCGTTCACAGGCAGCCTGGACTGAAGGACGATTCAATGACGAGATCGTTCCTGTTTCCATTCCTTCGCGTAAGGGAGATCCTGAGATCTTTGCAAAAGACGAAGAGCCATTCAATGTGAAATTCGATAAGATCCCTGATCTGAAACCTGCCTTCCAGAAAGATGGTACCGTAACTGCAGCCAACGCATCCACCATGAATGATGGTGCAGCAGCACTGGTGCTCATGAGCAAAGAAAAAGCAGAGGAACTGGGATTGAAACCTATTGCCAAAGTAGTGTCATATGCAGATGCAGAACAGGCTCCTGAATGGTTCACCACTACTCCTGCCATTGCGGTTCCCAAAGCAGTTGCCAAGGCCGGACTTACCATGGAAGATATCAGTTATTTTGAGCTGAACGAAGCATTTGCTGTGGTTGGTATAGAAAACACCAAACGTATGAAGCTGGATCCGTCCAAAGTGAATGTAAACGGTGGTGCAGTGAGCGTTGGTCACCCGCTGGGAGCCAGTGGCGCAAGGATCATTGTAACGCTGATCAATGTGCTGAAACAGAACAAAGCCAGATACGGTGCAGCCGGTATCTGTAATGGCGGCGGCGGCGCAAGCGCGATGGTGATTGAAAATGTATAAGAAAGATATACCAGATAAATGGAAATGGCCCCGGATTGGGGCCATTTCCATTAAAAGAAGTTACTCTTAATGGCTATAAGGATTTCCACTTCCGGTTACCAGCAGCTTCACCAGGCTGGCGAAAAATGAATTCCATCCAGCATTGCAGACCTCATAACACTCCACTTCCGGCGTAAGCCCTTCATGCGTCATGGTGATGATAGTGCCACTGTCCGTTGCCTCTGTGTTCCACACCATTCTTGTTCCGATCCATTCTTTCTTATTCTGCAGCTCAGGCAGATTGATGAACGCATCCGTGCATTCCCATATTACCTGTTTGCCTGCATCCAGCTTCACGATCTTCATTGTTTTATATGACTGATCATGCGTTCCGAAACGAACTGTAAATGATTCACCTTCTTTATTACCAGCTCCCTCGAATTTCCGGCTCCACCAATCCGCGATACGATCTGTTATGGCGCTAAAAGCCTCTTCAGGGCTGTTTTTTACAGTGGCATTGATGCTATAATCTGTTGTAGTCATATATTTCAGTTTGTTGTTTGATGGTATAAAATTACAGTTCGTATTAATTAATGACAGGGTGTAATACAGACTTTCGAATGGTGTGTTTTGGACAATCCATAAATTGTAATTTTATACAAATCAGTGAGCATGCGATCCCTTACTATCGTTATTCCGGCCGGACAGAACAATATCAGCAGTGTTGTAGGCCCTTACAAGTTTTTCACACTGGCCAACAGGCATTATGTAAAACAGGGCAAAGCACCCGTATTTGATGTGAAACTGGCTGGGGTAAAGGAGCAGGAACTGGCACACGACGGATTATTTTCCATCACACCACATCTTCATTTCAGGGAGATCCGTAAAACAGATTTCATTATCATTCCTGCATCTTCCCTGGAAAAGATCCAGGGAATAGTGAGTGAGAACCAGGAGCTGGTGCAATGGATCGGAGATCAGTACAGGGGAGGGGCGGAGGTGGCCAGTCTCTGTACAGGCGCATTCCTGCTGGCTTCCACGGGGCTGCTCAATGGAAGGATCTGCTCCACGCACTGGAATGCCGGTCATCTTTTCAGGCAGCAGTATCCGGAGGTGATCCTCCAAACGGACAAGCTTATTACAGATGAACAGGGAATTTACACCAATGGTGGTGCGTATTCATTTCTCAACCTCATGCTCTACCTGGTGGAAAAATTCTACGACAGGGAAACAGCGCTTGTGTGTGCAAAGGTTTTCCAGGTAGATATAGAAAGAAGCAGCCAGAGCCCTTTCACCATCTTCAACGGACAGAAAGATCATTCGGACGAAGTGATCCGCAATGCACAACTTTATATTGAACAGAATATCCTCCGCAAATTCTCCATGGAGGAACTGGCCACGCAATTCGCCCTGAGCCGTCGCAACTTCGACAGGCGCTTTATACAGGCAACGGGCAATACACCGCTTGAATACCAGCAACGAGTGCGGATAGAGCAGGCCAAGAAAATGCTCGAATCCGGAAGGCATGCAGTGGCGGATGTGATGTATGAAACAGGTTATTCGGATCAGAAAGCATTCCGTGCAGTATTCAAAAAGATCACAGGACTTACTCCGGCCGGTTATCGGAGCAAATTCAACAAGGATGCAGAAGTGTTGACAGATCAATAAAACAATTATCCTATTAGAAGCCAGCGCCGGTTGATAGGGTGATGCTGAACATTCATCCATTCTTTCCGGTAGCCCCGGTTGTAATCATGCCCTGAAATGCGCGCGGTAGCTGTATTTTCCGTAGATTCGGAATAACTTCACCGCTTCTGGTAAAAACTGATGTATTGTATGTCCGATATTTTTATTCGTTACGCAAAACGTGAGGATGCGCCTCTAATAGCTGCAATCAGCAGAGACACCTTCTATAGCACTTTCGCGGCGCAGAATAAGGAGGAAGACATGGAGAAGTTCATGTCGGAGCAATTCAGCACCCAGCGCCTGATGGACCAGGTGGGGACGCCGGGCAATACATTCCTGTTGGCGTACATCGAAAATAAACTGGCAGGGTATGTACGGTTACTGGAAGGTTTTCCGCCCCGCGAATTGCAGGAATATCCTACCATCGAAATTGCCAGGATCTATGCTGTAACCGATGTGATAGGTAAAGGGGTAGGGAGTGCTTTGATGCAACGTTGTATCGGGATTGCCGGGGAAAAGAAAAAGCGGAGCATCTGGTTAGGAGTCTGGGAAGAGAACCACAGGGCCATTGCATTTTATACGAAGTGGGGATTTGAGAAATTCGGGGAACATGATTTTGTACTGGGGAATGATGTGCAGCGGGACTGGATGATGAGAAAGTTATTATAACGATAAGAAAAATAATCTTCTATATTTACACTACCTCATCGCTCACCATTCCATTGAACCTTCCGATAATTCACGTTTTCGATCACAGATCAGGACTCCGTATTGCCCGAAATAAAACTATACAACGAGAAACAATTACTGCTGCAAATTGCTGCCGGAGATGCTGCCGCATACGCCAACATCTTCGATTTCTATTCAAAGCACGTGTATGTGCTCTCGCTCAAATTCACCAAGGATCCGGCCATGGCTGAAGACCTTACCCAGGAAATCTTCACACGCCTCTGGGTCAACCGCCAAAAACTTGCTGAGGTCCATAATTTCAAAGCTTTTCTCAATACCGTTTCCAGGAACCTGCTCAGGAATTACCTGCGTAAAAAAGTATTGTCGCCCGAAAACGAGACCTACCTCGCTGGTTATTTCCGGGAATCCTCCGCCAATGCCCAGGACCGCCTGGAGTTCAAAGAGCTGGAAGCTGCGCTGAATCAGGCTATCGGCACTTTGCCTGAACAACTGAAAAAAGTCTTTACCCTGAGCAGGGTGGAAGGGCTCAGTCATGAAGAGATCGCCAACCGCCTGGGCATTTCCAGGATCTCCGTTAAAAGTTACATCTTCCGCGCCCTGCTGATCATCCGGGAACATCTCGGCCGCAGGCATCCTTTCCTTCTCCATGTGCTCCTGGTTTTTCTCGGCTCAAAATAAATTTTGATTTTACTGCATACCAATTCACTTTTTATGTGTCCGTATGAATGCAGGGCAATGCCCGCCACTAAACCATATGGAAAAAGAACAATTTGCTGAATTATACCAGTCCTTCCTGGAAGACAGGATCGGACCCGCAGAACTGGAACAGTTCCGGGAACTCTCCGGTCAGCAGCCTTATGAACAATGGCTGGATGTGTTACTGGATCAAACCGTCACCCTTCAGTTCACGGAACAGGACGCCAACGAAATAGACCTTAGCCGGATGCGCAGCCATCTTCTTGAGAATGTGGTTGGCATCAAGCCAAAACGAACGCCTGTGAAATACTACTATGCTGCAGCTGCATCCCTGCTGGTGTTGCTGGCTGCGGCATTTTACATCTGGTTAACGCCGGGTAAAACAGAACAAACGGCAGGCAATGAACCTTCACCGGTGCAGCAGATCCTTCCCGCAAAGGATATCGCTACACTCACCCTGGCCGATGGTACAACCTTACTGCTCGACAGCGCCGGATTATCAAAACTGAAAAACAGTGCAAACCTGCCGGTAACCACTGATGCGGATGGAAGCCTGGTGTACCATGCCGGTAAACAGGCAGGCAACAGCATCGCAATGAACACGCTCTCAACACCCCGTGGTGGCCAGTTCCGCATCACGCTTCCTGATGGCAGCCGGCTCTGGTTGAATGCAGCATCCTCCGTAACCTTTCCTACATCATTCAATGCTCAAAACAGAAATATAAAACTCACCGGGGAAGCCTATCTCGAAGTGAGCAGTAACCAACGTCAGCCATTCAGCGTGGAGCTCCATAACAGCTCCATCGATGTACTTGGCACCAGCTTCAATGTGCAGGCCTATGCAGATGACAAGAATATTACCACCACCTTGCTGGAAGGAAGTATCAGGATGAACTCCGTTGTGATGAGACCCGGCCAACAGGCGATTCTCAGTAATGAAGCAACAGACAAAACCCCGGAAGTATTGAATGGCGCTGATCTTCAGAAAGTGATGGCCTGGAAGAACGGCTTCTTCAATTTCGATAATGTGCCGCTTAAAGATGTGATGAAACAAGTTGAACGTTGGTATGATATCGACGTAATATATGAAGGCGCCCCACCGGCTGTTGTATTCAAAGGGGGAATGGACAGAGGCGTACAGCTTTCCGGCATCATCCGGTTCCTGCAGAATTTCGGGATCACTGCAACCATGAACGGAAGAAAAATGATTATCTCAAAAAAATAAATACCTCTTCAACATCATGAACACATAAACTGCATGGAGCGGTCAGAAAAAAAGACCGGAAATGCTGGACACATTTCCGGTTGAACATTCGGGCCGATCCCATAAACAATCATTCTGACAGAACTCTGCTTATTACATCAACCCAAACTACTGTAAAGTTATGGATTACATCGTTATGCCCCTAAGGGCCGGTGCCGGATTGCGAACACACCGGGAAAGGATGCGCCGGCTGATCATCAAAACCCTATTAGTGATGAAGCTCACTGTAGTTCTCCTGACTGTTTTTCTGCTGCAGGCCAGCGCTGAAGGCCTGGGTCAGCAGGTAACTGTGAATGCCCGGAACACTTCGCTGCCGGCCATTTTCAGGCAGGTGGAGAAACAAACGGGTTATATCTTCCTGTATACTGATCAGACATTGCAAGGTGCGAAGCCTGCCACCATCAATGTGGTGAATATGCCGCTGCCGGATTTCCTCCGGAAATTACTGGAACAGCAGCCACTGCAATTCATGATCGAAAGCAAAACCATCATCATTGCCGTAAAGCCATTCGGCACAAAAACCAGTGAGGATATCAATTTCCTGCAATTGCTCTATGCCGCCATCACCGGTAAGGTTACTGACAATAACGGGCAGCCACTTTCAGACATCAACGTACTGATCAAAGGCACCAAAACAGGAACTGCCACCGATGCTGCAGGCAGCTTTTCCATCAATGCAAAAAAGGGAGATATCCTGGTCTTTTCCGGTATCGGATATGAAACACAGGAGATCACCGTGAAGGAAGAGAATATTCAGACAGTGATGACCATTGCCGAAACAAGTCTGCAGGAAGTAGTGGTCAACAAAGGGTATTATACCGATAACAAAAGAACAAGCACAGGTAACGTATCGAAAGTTTCAGGAGATGATATTGCCCGGCAGCCTGTATCGAATCCGCTTGCTGCGCTGAGCGGCCGTGTACCCGGCATGTTCATTTCACAGAACTCCGGCGCACCCGGAAATGCTTTCCAGGTGCAGATCCGCGGCATCAACAGTATTGCCAACGGAAATGATCCGCTCTATGTGATCGATGGCGTTCCGTTCTCTATCGCCCCTGAATTACAGAACAACAATAACATGAACCCCGCAGGCGGTAATCCGCTCAACCTCATCAATCCGAATGATATCAGCAGTATCGAGGTACTCAAAGATGCCGATGCCACTGCCATCTATGGAAGCAGGGGAGCCAATGGCGTTGTGCTGATCACTACCCGCAAGGGAAAATCGGGCAAAGCAAAAGTAGACCTGAACTTTTATCAGGGCATTGCCAAAGTAACCAACCAGGTGAAATACCTGAGTACTGAACAATACCTCGAAATGAGAAGGGAAGCCTTCAAAAATGACGGTGCAGTTCCTGATCCGGCAATCGACCTGGATATACTGGGTGGCAGCACCTGGGAACCCAACCGGTATACCAACTGGCAGGACCAGCTGATCGGGAACACTGCTCAGTACACAGATGCGCAGGCTTCCGTTTCAGGAGGATCCGATATGATGCAATACAAGATCGGTGGTGGCTACCATCGGGAAACCACGGTGTATCCGGGAAAGAACGCCATGGAAAAAGCTTCCATGCACCTCAGTCTCTCCGGCGGCTCCAAAGACCAGCGACTGAAATTCAATTTCACGGGAACCTATGTGAGCGACAATACAACTTTGCCTGTTACCGATCCCACATCCGTGATGAGTTATTTTGCACCCAATGCGCCACGCGCCTTCAACGAAGACGGTACCCTGAACTGGGCCGATGGCACCTGGCTGCAAGGCAATCCATATGCCTTTCTGCTGCAACCTTACAAGGGCAGGGCTACCAACCTGCTGGCAAACCTGATGCTCACCTACAGGATCATGGATGGCCTGGACTTCAAAACCAGCCTGGGTTACACCAACGTAAACATGAACCAGCGCAAACTGATCCCATTCTCCACCATCGATCCCCTCAAAGGAGAGACCTCCGGCACCAGCAGTTTCAACAATGCCGATACCCGGTCATGGATCGCAGAGCCACAGATCGATTACCGCCGCAATATCGGACGCGGCAAACTGTCCGCGCTAGCAGGTCTTAGCTTTCAGCAAAGCCGTAACCAGGGCACTCGCCTGAACGCAAGAGGTTTCAGTTCCGACCTGCTGCTGGAAAATATTCAGGCAGCATCTGCCATCACGGTTGACAGGCTCACCGATATCTTTTACAAATACAATGCGGCATTCGGCCGTATCAATTACAGCCATGAAGAAAAGTACATTCTGAACGTAACAGCCAGGCGGGATGGCAGCAGCCGTTTCGGTCCCGGTAAACAATTCGCGAACTTCTATGCAGCAGGCGCGGCCTGGGTCTTCTCAAAAGAATCCTGGACAGAAGAGCAACTGCCATTCCTCAGCTTCGGCAAACTGCGCGTCAGCTACGGCACTTCCGGTAACGACCAGGTGGCTGATTACAGTTACCTCGACCGCTACAATTCCACCATCAATACCTATGGCGGATCACAGGGGCTCTCGCCAGTGAGCTTCTTCAATCCCATGCTTGCCTGGGAACAGAACAAAAAGCTGGAAGGCGCGCTGGAACTGGGTTTCCTGAACGACATGATCAACCTTTCCATCAGCTACTATACCAACCGTTCAGGTAACCAACTGGTGGAATCTCCATTATCTGTGGTCACAGGCTTTCCATCCATTTCGGAGAACCTGCCCGCCGTTGTACAGAACAGGGGCCTGGAGCTTGCATTCAATTCAGTGAATATCCGTAACGCGAAACTGAAATGGACTTCTTCTTTCAACATTACATTCCCGAAGAACAAACTGGTGTCATTCCCCAATTTTGAAGCCTCCGGATATAGTGAAAGACTGATCATCGGTCAGCCGCTTACCGCTGCTAAAACATACAAGTATGCAGGCGTGGATCCCGAGACCGGTCTCTATCTCTTCATGGGCCGTGATGGCAAACCCACCATTAACCCCATTCCATTGGTGGATGATATCGCCTTACTTGACTTCGGCCCGAAATTCTACGGAGGTCTACAAAACAGTGTGAGTTATGGAAATGTCAGTCTTGATTTTCTCTTCCAGTTTGTAAAGCAGCAAGGCATGAACTACTACTATGAACATGTAGGTGGATTACCGGGAACATTCAGTGCCAACCAACCGGTGGATGTACTCAACAGGTGGCAGAAAGAAGGAGATATCGCTAAGTTCCAGCGTTACAACCAGGACTATAGCACTATCGAATCTTCCAATAATGCAGTGAACAGTGATCTTCAATATGGCGATGCCTCTTATATCAGGCTGAAGAATGTTTCACTGTCGTACACTTTACCGGCAAGATGGCTCAGCCGCCTGTACATGCAGAATGCAAGGGTTTATTTCCAGGGACAGAACCTCATTACCATCACCAATTACAAAGGATACGATCCTGAGAACAGGAATTACCTGGTGCTTCCTCCTTTGAAAGTTTTCACCCTTGGTTGTCAATTCACCTTCTAAAAAGCTTACTATGTTATCAATCATATCCAACATAAACAGGAAGATGGCAGCAGCTGCTGTAGCTGGCTCCTGCATTGCATTTCAGGCCTGCAAGAAAGCGGTGGAAGTACCGCCGCCCACTAACAGCCTGGTAGGATCAACGGTCTTCGCTAACGACAAAACAGCTACAGCAGTAATGACTGGTCTGTACAATACCATGCACTCCGCAGCAAATATTGCGGATGGCACCTGGAGCATCGGTAAATTCATGGCCACTGCTGCCGATGAGCTCAACAATCATTTCATTGGTGTGGCGGCCACCCAGTTTTACAGGAATGATCTGTCGTCAAACCCGGGAACTTATTTCTGGGGACATTTCTTCAAATACATCTATATTTCCAATTCAACCCTGGAAGGAGTGGAGCAATCCACCACTTTAAAACCTGCCGTTAAACAACAGTTGCAGGGAGAAGCCAGGTTCATGCGTGCCTTCATAAATTTTTATGCAGTGAACCTGTATGGAAATATTCCGATCGTCACCACTACCGATTACAAGATCAATAACAGGCTGGAACGCAGTCCACAAGCGGAAGTGTACAAGCTTATCGTGGAGGATCTGCTGGAAGCAAAGAAGCTGCTCAGGGAAGAATATATGGACGCCAACAACCTGGTGACAACTGAAAAGATCAGACCGAACAGGGCTGCCGCCACAGCCATGCTGGCGCGGGTCTATCTATACCTGCAGGACTGGAGGAACGCAGAGCTTCAGGCAACCGAACTCATCGGCAACGCATCCTATGAGCTGTTACCCCTGAACAGGGTGTTCCTGAAGAACAGCGCGGAAGCCATCTGGCAGCTGGCAAGTTCAAATCCCATCTACACCAACACCATGGACGGATACTTTTATACCCTTCGTACAACGCCTGGCATATCCTTTCATAACAGCATGACCAACTGGTTGTTCAATGCGTTTGAAACAGGTGATGCCCGCAAAACCGGATGGGTGGGGAGTTACAATACAGGTACTACCATTTACAATTTCGCTTCCAAATACAAGAACAGTGAAAGAAGTTCAGCAGTGACAGAATATTTCATGGTGCTGAGACTGGCAGAACAATACCTGATCCGTGCGGAAGCTCGTGCACAGCAGGACAAGGCAACAGCCCTGGATGACCTCAACGAGATCCGCGACAGGGCTAACCTTGATGATTACAACGGTCCAACTGATAAGAACTCCGTACTGAAAGCCATTCAGCACGAACGCCAGGTTGAGCTCTTCACAGAATGGGGACATCGCTGGTTCGATCTCAAACGTACAGGCGCACTGGATGCCCTGATGAGTGGTGCAACAGGTATCACTGCGCAGAAAGGAGGTAACTGGAATAAGAATGACACTATTCTTCCGCTCCCTCTCACCGAAATAGCTGTCAACCCCAAACTGACGCAGAACAATGGATACGACCCACAATAAATTATAAGCCATGAGATTGCCGATAATAATAATGCTGTGTGTTACATGGTATAACAGTAATGCACAAACGAAACCATTTATATTGAAGGGTAAGATCGGAGCATTGAATTCGCCTGCAAAAGTATACCTCCGGTATGCTACACAGGATGGGCCGGTTATCGATTCCGTTACCCTGAAAAAAGGAAATTTCCAGTTCAAAGGCCGGGTGACAGAACCATTGATGGCTTCTCTTTTTCTCAGCAGGGATGGAAACCCTATTAAATGGCCTTACGACGAACTGATGTTTTATATCGATCCCGGTACTGTTTTGTTCAGCAGTAAGGATTCCATGAAAAATGCGGTCACATCAGGATCAGTACTGAATACTGATTTACAGCATTACGATGCGCTGATGCAGCCTTTGCGTGCTAAAGCCATGCAACAGGCAGAAACCCTGCCTGACAGATCAGACAGGAAACAGGATCCCCAAATGACTTCACTGAAGAAGGAAATGGCAGCAGCAAACCAACGTTTCATTAAAGAACATCCTGCTTCCCTGGTTAGCCTTAATGCCATCCGGTATATGGGAAATGAAACAGAAACAGTTAAAGGCTTCGATTCTTTATTGATGCTATTCAGTGGACTGGAAGCCGGATTGCGGAATAGTAAGAAAGGAGAGGAGTTGCTGAATTCCCTGAACAAAAAGCGCATGCTCCTGCCTGGTATGTTGGCGCCTGATTTCAGTCAGCCGGACAGCAGCGGAAAGGAATACAGTCTTTCCTCCCTGCGCGGTCGTTATGTGCTGGTTGATTTCTGGGCATCCTGGTGCAAACCCTGCCGGGCAGACAATAAAGAGCTGGTTCGTTTGTATGCTGATCTGAAAGACAGGAATTTCACTATTCTCGGAGTATCGGTAGATACCAAACGGGATGCATGGCTGAAAGCGGTGCATGACGATAAGCTAAGCTGGTTGCAGGTTTCGGATCTGAAAAAGAAGAACCCAGCCGCAGATCTGTACCAGATCACCGGCGTACCAACAACCTATCTGCTGGATCCCAATGGGGTGATTATTGCGAAGAATATCCATGGAAAAGAATTGGAGAAATTGCTGGAAGGGATTTTGAGATAAAACAGGGGGTAACAAAAAACGGTGTGCAATTTCCACTGCACACCGTTTCCATTTTATTCAATCTCCGCTTACCTCGTAAACGAATAATTAATATAAACCGTTTTCCCCTCAAAATTCACCGCACTCTGCAACATCATGGAATTTGCTGTCAGGGATTTCAGCTCCAGCCTGTACCCATCTGTTACTTTGTTCGGTTTAACACCTGTTCCCAGGTTCTTGAACTGGAAATATTTCACACCACCAATGGTCTGAACGCTCCAGTAAATATTTCTTTGTCCACCCGTGCACTCTGATCCCGCCGGAACAGTATAAGAACCATTTCCATTAGGCACCAGGTTCCACTGACTGCCTACATAACAGGTGTAAGGCGCATCATCAAATACAGTTACTTTAAATCCGGTCTTGGAAACACCATCCAGGTCAATATTGCTCACCGTCCAGGTACCTTTCAGGTCTACCTTGGCTCCATCAGGACTTGCTACCTTACTGGGGGAACAGGCTGTGAAGAACAGAACCAGGCTCAGGGAGGCTGCGGCTAACAACTTAAATCTTTTCATAGTCGTCTTGTTTTTGTGATTAAATGAGATGCAAATCTGATACCAGTTCTACTGGACATTACAAAGATAAAAGAAATTCAATGTGTTAGAAGTAGAGGAGGAGGGATTTAGGGGAGGTTTCCCAAACACGAAGGCGGATATGGAAATATCCGCCGGTAAAAAACTGACTGTATTGTTATTAGATTGTGCTACGTCAGGAATTGTTCCTTAAGTAGTATCAGAACAGTTTTCCTCATGCACATGCTAAAAGTAGCCATCCATCTACAGCACCGGAAACTTAATCAACCAACGGGCATTTCCGGGCATCAGACAACAGTTCCCCTGAAACCGGCTGCATTAGTAGTGTGTGAGCCCGCATTGGTAAGCATTACCCTGCCGTTTATTTCTTCAACAGGCGGTTATTGATGATCTTTTCCATTACCGCATCCCGCAGATATTTGGATACAGGCACCTGGTACTGCTCAATATGCAGTATATTTCCTTCAATGGCCCGGATCGCTTCCAGGTTCGCCAGGTACGACTTATGAGGTTGGATGAATTGACCCGCAGGCAGGCTTTCCTGCAAGGCCTTCAAAGTGGAATGAATGATAAGCTTTCTTTCACGAGTGTAAATGCCCACATAGTTTTCCATTGCTTCAGCAAAAAGGATATCGGCATAAAAGACCTTTTCCAGTTTATTATCAGCCTTCACAAAAACAAAATCTGCCGGCTCAGCCCGTTGCAGCAAGCGGAAATAGTCATACGCTTTATTGGCCGCTTTCAGGAAACGCTCAAATGAAATGGGTTTCAGGAGATAATCCAGCACATCCAGCTCATAACCCTTCAGTGCATATTGATCATACGCCGTAGTAAAGATCACACGGGGAGGGTTACTGGCATTCTTCAAAAAATCTATCCCGGATAAATAAGGCATTTCTATATCCAGGAAAAGCAGGTCAGCAGGCTGCTGTTTCAGCAACCCGTTCAGTTGCAAAGCATCTTCGCACACGCCCGAAAGCGAAAGGAAATTCACCTTACTGATATACCCCTGCAAGCCTTTGCGGGCAATGGGTTCGTCGTCTGTAATGATGCATCTGATGGGAGTGGACATACTTTCTATTCTAATGGTAGCTGCAATGTTGCAATAAATCTGTCTGAATCTTTTACCGTATCAAGCAATGCCATACCTGGATACAGCAGATCAAGCCTTCTTTTTACATTTTCCAGCCCGATACCTCCGGCGTTTGTCTGTGCAGGAACAAGGTCCGCCAATGAATTGATCACTTCAAAATGAAGTTTGCCTTCCGTAAGCCGGGCAGTGATTTCGATGGTCAGGTTGCCTCCAGCATATTTAAATGCATTCTCCACCAGTGGCAACAGGAGTAAAGGGTAGAGTTGTTGCTGCTGCAGTCTTTCATCAAATTTACAATTCAACCTCAGCTTTTCGGAGCTCCGTAGTTTTTGCAGGTTGATGAACTGTTGCAGGTATTCAAGCTCCCGTATGACTGGTACCAACTGCTGCTGATCATACAACTGATAACGCAGTAATCCGCTGAACTGCTCGATACTTTGTTTGGCGCCCGGAAGGTCTTCATCCATCTGAAAATAAATTGTATTCAAGGCATTGAAAAGAAAATGCGGATGGTACTGTGCTTTCAGGAATTTCAGCTCGGTCTGTAACTGGTCATTGGTGATGCGTTCCAGTTTCAGCTGTTGCCGGATATAAGCCTGAACGAATTTATTCCCGCGGGCAATGGCATAATATAACAGTATGTACAGGATCACTACAATATTGGCGATGCTGAAATTGCTCCAGTTCACGGGATCGTTCAACAGGTAGTGGATCAGGAAGAACATCGGGTTCACACTCAGCAGGGCAACCAGCAAAATGATACTGAATTCACGGATCACAATGTTTGCATGAAAGACGGCTGCCTGCCGGCTGAAGCGAAGCACCAGCCAGTTCAGTACAGGTAATGTGATACAGGTTGTACCGGTAACGAAAAGGATCTCGATGAAATTCTGCTGCCAGGGGCGCTGCCAGAACCGGGTGCCTTCTGTAGTATCAGTTACCACCCTGATGGTAAAATAAATCAGGAGGCCGAATACCACGGATAATGCCAATTTCCAGATCCATTTCATTCAGGTTGTTTTAAGGTAGTATTCTTCATTCCGAATAACCAGCGGCTGAACCCGAACGGCCTGATGAATACATGTATTAAAATTATACTAATCAAAAACGTCAGCAAAACAGTGAACCCGTATTTCAGGAGAATGGTATCCGTGGTGCGGATCACATAGAAGGTCAGGATCACGATCACGGTCTGATGCAGAATATAAAACGGGTAAACGGTCTGGTTGAGGTATCGCAAAGACGGATGCGGCCTGTTCAGGTATTTCTTTCCATATCCTACCAGTGTAAACACCCATAAATAGGCCGTAAAAGCATATAGTGCAGTATAGAAAGGAGAGGTGATATCATCATCCAGTCCATTCCATCTGAAATAGTTGATCAGCACTATACTCACAAACGCAAGCGCCAGTGAAAACCTGCGGTTACGTTCCAGGCTACCGGTCAGTGCCGGAAAGCACATACAGACAAAGCCCACCAGTAAGAAACAAAGCCAATAGAAGAAATTACAATAATCATGAATAAGATCATTGGTACCGGGAAACAGGGGCGCAAGGAAAGTGAAGATCAGGGTTCCGGGCAGTATCAGCAGGTAAACCCAGGCACCCTGGGACAGCCGGTCGAAGAAAAGGATCGATCCTGCATCCTTTGATTTCCGGATCAGCCAGGTAAAAAATGGCGTGAACAGCACATCATATAAAAAAAGGTAAACGATGAACCAGAGATGGTGCCAGCTGAAATTTCCGGAAGGATAAGGCTCGAACCTGAAAATGGAAGGGTAGAAGTCCCAAAAGCTACCGGTATACCCCTGGCTAACCCTTTCCAGGTATACCTGTGGCGGAACCACAATCAGGATACCCGCCACAAGGGGAATGAAAAGCCTTTTGAAGCGGAGCGCGATAAAGGCAGCTCCACTGTTTTTTTGTAATATGAACCAGGCAACGGCCCCGGAAACGAAGAAAAGCAGGGGCATCCGGAACCGGCTGAGCCAGAAATTCAGCTCCATCAGCAGATTACTGGTTTCTTTATTCTTGAGGTGCCAGCCCCATTCGGCCACATAAGGCATGGCGGAATGGAAGAAGAGAACGCCCAGGATGGCGAGGATCCGGAGCCAGTCGAGCCAGGCCTGGCGGGAGCTGTGGATTTGCATAGTTGGTTGTTTCAGCAAACTTAGCCGGGGGGTGAGGGGGATTAAAATTTAGTTGACCACTGGATGGTTTGGGCTGACAACCCGAAAATGTATTGTGTACGATTTGTTTATCTCCCCTCCAAGCGATAATTTTGCCACTCTTTAAAACCATAATACCGGATGGCAAGAACAATAGCATTTCGTGATGCACTGCGTGAAGCAATGAGCGAAGAGATGAGAAGGGATCAGAATGTATTTCTGATGGGAGAGGAAGTTGCTGAGTACAACGGTGCATACAAAGTAAGCCAGGGCATGCTGGATGAATTCGGCCCCAAGCGCGTAATCGACACCCCGATCGCAGAATTGGGCTTCACTGGTATCGCAGTGGGAGCCGCTCAGAATGGACTCCGTCCGATTGTTGAGTATATGACCTGGAACTTCGCTGTACTGGCGCTGGACCAGATCCTGAATACAGCTTCCAAGATGCTGGCCATGAGTGGCGGGCAGATCAGTTGCCCGATCGTTTTCCGTGGAGCAAACGGTTCTGCCGGACAGCTCGGCGCTCAGCACTCTACCGCTTTTGAAAGCTACTATGCCAATATCCCCGGCATCAAAGTGATTTCCCCCTCCAACCCATACGATGCAAAAGGCCTGCTGAAAGCAGCTATCCGTGACAACGACCCTGTTGTTTTCATGGAAAGTGAAGTGATGTATGGCGAAAAAGGCGAAGTTCCTGAGGAAGAATACATCATCGAGATCGGAAAGGCTGATATCAAGAAACCGGGTAACGATGTTACCATCGTGAGCTTCAATAAAATGATGAAAGTGGCACTCGGCGCTGCCGCTGAACTTGAAAAAGAAGGCATCAGTGCAGAGGTGATCGACCTGCGTACGATCCGTCCGCTCGACTGGTTCACCATCCTCGAAAGCGTTAAAAAGACCAACCGCCTGGTGATCGTTGAAGAGCAGTGGCCCATGTGTGGTGTTTCTGCCGAGATCGCCTACCGTATCCAGAAAGAAGGTTTCGACTACCTGGATGCTCCGATCCGCCGTATCACTGCCGCCGATGCTCCGCTGCACTACGCGCCCAACCTCGTGGCCGCCGCCCTTCCTGACGTTCCCCGCACCGTTAAACTGGTGAAAGAGGTAATGTACATGAAAAAATAATCAGAAATTGTCAGCACCCAATAAAAAATCCCGGATCATTCCGGGATTTTTGCTTTAATACGTTTACGGATTACTGTTAGCATCAGATTGGTTGCAACTTAGACTCCACCGGATCACCCCATTCCGTTGTATCCAGACAATTCAGAAAATTCGGATACTCTTGTCCCACCCATTCTTTAAACCCATCCGCACTATTCACCACCAGCCTCTCCAGGGTGGCATCATTCACAATGGTCAGCTTGAAATCTCCCGTCCTCAATACCTGGTAAACCGTAAAAAACCTCCTGGCGCCTGTTGAAAAGAAAACTCGTTTGTTGTTGTAATACTCTGCGGGGAACAATGATTCCAGCCACACATCATTAATGTACAATTTGTACTGAGGGTTTAACATGGGATGCTTACGGGTTATTGGTGGTTATAAATAGAAACATGCCGAAGCTGCTTCGCATCCCGGCATGTTTTGCTTGCTGATATGTCAGACCTGCTATTCTAAGATCTTGAAAGCGGATGAACACAGTAAGAGGAATGCATACACGCATCCCAGTACAATTCCGCCTAATAATGTCAATCTCATAACAACCTTGCCAACACGTGGTTGTGGCTGAACGCTCAATTGGTGTGCTTTCATAAGGATTTCTTGGGGTTAATAATTGTTTTCAAAGGATTTCGATTCTTAACAGCACTAAATTAATAAACCGCCTTCGTTTGTGCAAGGGAGTTTTACTAACAGATTGCTGCATTTTTTACGGTTTACCAGGTCTTCAGTTCGGCTTTACGGAAACTCCATTCCGGAGTGGTAATGAGTTCGTTAGTCTGTCCGGCATCATACCAGGGTCCGCCTTCAGGGTCTGCCGGATTTCTCAGAATATGGATGCTTTGCGCAGGCATATAGCTCTGGGCCAGCATATAATATTTGTGTCCCAAATCATTCACTGCCACATCCATCACTATTACGGCATGTCCGGGAGAGCCACCACGGATCAATACATCGCCGGGCTGCAGGTCCTTCCACCTGGTGGCGCGTAATTGCTGAGCGAGAGAAAGGGTGCCGCAATAGGCAAAGACCGTTTCCAGGTACCTCTCGAAAGCGATGGAATCAGGCCTGGGCGGACAGGCATACATCCGTCCGTTGTTATCGGAGAACCTGATCTCGGAATAACGCCCCTCACTGTACAGCCAGGAAGCGCGGAGACGCATCACGGCATCGGCGCATTGCTGCAGGTCCTTTTTCCCTACAGGCAGGTCCAGCACCACAAACTGGGCTCCCTGGTAACTCTTCGGCTTACCATTGTAGAGATACACGGTATTGTCTTTTCTGACCGGGATATTCCGCAGCCAGGTGGCAAAATCAGGTCTCTCACCGCCCACCCGCTTACAGCCTTCCGGAGGCTGAATGTCTGAAACCTTTGCCGGTAGCGGCTTTGATTGAATGGAATTTATACGGGGCCGGGGGGTGGTGCCTGCATCCTGGCAGCACAACAAAACCGGCAAAATAATTGATAGGTAGAAGAGCTTCTGCTTCATGGAGGTTCGTTATTTTTACGCACCCTGAAGGATCATTAACCGGCATTATTCCACAGCATTAACCTGTTAATTATTATGTCAAATATTTTAATCATCGACGACGAAAAAGCGATCCGCAAAACACTCTCTGAGATCCTCAGCTATGAGGGCTATAAGATTGAAGAAGCAAGTGACGGAGAAGAAGGATTGAAGAAGTTCAAGGAAAAGACCTTCGACGTGGTGCTCTGTGATATCAAGATGCCCAAACTGGATGGCATCGAGTTCCTCGACAAGGCCCGTGAAGCCAACCCGGACGTACCGGTGATCATGATCTCCGGTCATGGTACCATTGAAACCGCCGTGGAAGCTGTAAAGAAAGGCGCCTATGATTATATCGCCAAACCACCGGACCTCAACAGGCTGCTCATCACCATCCGCAATGCCACCGACAAAACCAACCTGGTGGCTGAAACCAAAGTGCTCAAACGAAAAGTGAGCAAGGTGGATGAAATGATCGGGGAGTCCGGTCCCATTGTACGCATCAAAGAGACCATCGATAAAGTAGCCCCCACCGATGCCCGAATCCTGGTAACGGGAGAGAACGGGGTAGGTAAGGAGCTGGTAGCACGCTGGGTGCACGAAAAGAGCAACCGCGCCACCGGTCCGCTCATTGAAGTGAACTGTGCGGCCATCCCCAGTGAGCTGATCGAGAGCGAACTCTTCGGTCATGAAAAAGGCTCTTTCACCTCCGCCGTTAAACAAAGGATCGGAAAATTTGAGCAGGCGCATGGCGGCACTCTCTTCCTGGACGAGATTGGGGATATGAGCCTGAATGCACAGGCCAAAGTACTGCGTGCATTGCAGGAAGGCAAGATCACCCGTGTGGGTGGCGATAAAGATATCAGTGTGGATGTTCGTGTGATAGCGGCCACCAACAAGGACCTGCTTACGGAAGTGGATGATAAGAACTTCCGTCTCGATCTTTACCACCGCCTCAGTGTGATCATCATCCACGTGCCATCGCTTAATGATCGCCGTGATGATATTCCTTTACTGGTAGACAAATTCCTGTCCGATGTATGCTCCGATTATGGCATCGCTAAAAAGTCCATCGATCCCGATGCACTGGATGCGCTGAAAACCCATAACTGGACCGGTAATATCCGTGAGCTCAGGAACGTGGTGGAACGCCTGATCATCCTTTCCGGAAAGAATATCACGGCTGAGGACGTTTATGCATATGTGTTACCACGAAAATAACCGATCATACAGCAGCGAAATTCAGGAGTGCTTCCTTTCCGTTGAGCAGTTTCACGTTCGGCGGAATGGAATGCACCAGACTGCTGGATGAAAAATAGATCTGCTGCGATGGAAACATCGCAGATATTCTCTGCAGATAGGTTTTAAGATCGCAGCGGATCAGGTTGGTCACCAGGTGAAAATACACCTGTGTAATTCCTTTCTGAGAATCTGCTACGCCCTGCAATACTTCCAGCGAAGCATTCCTTCCCACATATATTGTTGGTACGCCCTGCTTCTTCAGCAGGTACTGCATGAAGAGAATGGAAATTTCATGGAATTCCATTTCCGGTGTAAAAAGCAACACTTTCCTTTTTGTATTTACATGGGCCGGACAATCGAGTCCGTCGATAGACAAATGAATTTTTTTGATGATAAGGGCGCTGGCGAAATGTTCCTGGCAGGGATGGGCCTTACCCGCCAGCCAGAGCAGGCCGATATGCTTCAGCAGGGGAAAGACCACATTGAACATGCTCCGTTCAAAACCCGCATGGAGTAAGAGCGTGTTCAGGATCTTTTCGAACAGGGGCTGATCAAAATCAAGTGCGGCCTCCGTCAGCTGGTTCACATAAATTTCGTAATTCTCACTGTCGGGCTGCAGCTCCAGCGCACGCTCGCGGATCTCTTCCTGGGTCATACCCGCGATCCGGCTTATCTTGATGCCGCGGTTATACAGATAAGCAACACGAAGGATATATTTCAGGTCCTCACAATCGTAGAAACGGTGCTTGCTCTCCTTTCTTTTTGGATTGAAGATATTGTGGCGTTGCTCCCAGATGCGCAGGGTATGGGCCTTGATGCCCGTCATATTCTCGATATCCCGAATGGAAAAAATGTTCATAATAATGTAACAGGGCGGAATTTATTACAACTAATGTGAATGGACAAATTCTGTTTATCCCCGGTATTGCCTGCAAACCAATGGCCAGGGGGTAAGTATTACCTTCACAATCAGGCTTTGGTGATACAGGATATAGCGTTATTTTAGCAAATAATTGGTTTTTATCCTCCCGCCAACCTGTGGCGGAGTGGTAATTTTGTAAGATTCTCTATAAATAAAGACAGCATGAGTTTACATGATCTGAGCATTATTATCCTGATATCCCTTCTAATTGTGCTGCTGCCTGCCATCGGCCTGGCAAAACTGTTCGCTAAAGCAGGTATTCCTTCCTGGAAGGCCTGGGTTCCTTTTCTCAATACCTGGGAAATGCTCAAGGCTGCCCGTTTCAAAAAATACTGGTTCTGGATCCAGTTCATTCCGGTGATCGGCTGGTTCATCAGCATCTGGATCCTTGTAGAGTTCATCAAGCTGTTCGGCAAATACAGTTTTCTTCAACATGCTGCTGCCGTTCTTCTTCCTTTTATCTATTTCCCGCTTATCGGTTACAGCGATAACACAAAATATCTTGGTTACGAAACTGCCCGCAAACACCGCAAGTCCGCTGTTCGCGAGTGGGTGGATGCAGCCGTGTTTGCCATTGTGGCCGCCACGCTGATCCGCACTTTCGTGTTTGAAGCCTATACCATTCCCACAGGCTCCATGGAAAAGACACTGCTGGTGAATGATTTCCTTTTCGTAAGTAAACTGAGTTATGGCCCACGTATTCCCAATACACCACTGGCATTTCCCTTTGTGCACCATACAATGCCACTGGTAGGCGGAAAATCTTACACAGAAGCTATCCATCTTCCATACACACGCTGGTTCTCCAGCCCTGTGAAAAGGAATGATGTAGTGGTGTTCAACTTCCCTGCAGGTGATACGCTTACCACCGAATGGGATTCACAGAAAACATATTATGATCTCGTGCGCGACCTCGGTCGTAACCAGGTTTGGGACCAGTACCATATTGCTACCCGCCCTGTTGACAAGCGCGAGAACTATATCAAACGTTGCGTGGCCATTGCCGGAGATACCATCGAAATAAAGAATGGTATCCTCTTCGTGAACAACGAACCTGCGTATGTAAGCCCCACTGCCGCCACTTTCTATCATGTCCGCTTCAACAACGTGATCCTCGATCCGGAAGAGATGCGCAGCCAGGGTATCCTGCTCAATACAAACGATGGCGATCCCGATCTGCAACCACAGGGTGGCTTTGATTATCGCATCAACCTTACTTTGAATGAACTGGAGATCGTGAAAAAGATGCCGGGTTTTGTAAGCGCGGATAAAGAGATCCTTCCGGGTTCAACAGATATCTACCCGAATGCTCCTTCCCAGTATCCATGGACGCCTGATAATTTCGGGAAAGTATGGATCCCCAAGAAAGGCGCTACCATAAAGCTTACTCCCGAGAATATTCTCTTTTACAAAAGGGCCATCAATATTTATGAAGGCAATGAGTGGGAAGAGAGCAATGGAAAGATTTACATAAATGGACAACCCGCTGACACCTATACATTCAAAATGGATTATTTCTGGATGATGGGTGACAACCGCCATAAATCACAGGACAGCCGCTACTGGGGCTTTGTACCCGAAGACCATGTGGTGGGAGAAGCCTGGATGATCTGGATGAGCTGGGATAAGGGTGTACGCTGGAACAGGTTGTTCAAGACCATCCATTAATATGAAATCAGAAAATTACGAGTTTTCTTATACCGTTTACGACTCCGTAGCTGAACTGGAGCCACAGGATGCCTGGTTGCTCAATGAAGCCAGGACTGTGAGTCAGTATGCTTACGCACCTTACTCGAATTTCCTGGTTGGAGCAGTGGCCAGGCTCGCCAATGGTGAGATTGTTGCAGGTTCCAACCAGGAGAACGCGAGCTATCCCGCAGGGATATGCGCAGAACGCGTTCTTCTCAGCGCCGCTGCCAGCATGCATCCCAATATTCCCATCGAATCGATGGCCATCAGTTACCAGCAGCCCAATGGCCCGAGTGATCACCCGATTGCGCCCTGTGGCATCTGCAGGCAGAGCTTGCAGGAGTTTGAATCGAGAGTGAAAAGGCCGGTGAGATTGATTCTAGCAGGAATGGAAGGAAAGATCATTGTGATCCCGGAAGCCAGTTCCCTGTTACCACTTGCATTTACGCAGGACGAGTTGTTGTGATTTTTACCAGGTCAATATTTATCAGTTAGTTCCCCGGAGCAGATCGCTTTGATCTGACATGTTTCCATGCAGCAAACAAAAGTAATAGTGCATATGCCATTACCATGGCGCCACCGGCAATAAACAATGCAGAAGATTGCTTCACTCCATCAGAGACGATCAGTAAAGACATCCAGACAAATGCAATCATCACCAGTAAGAGTATGGGAAGCGTATCATAACCGATCGATTGAATTGTCTTGTGTTTCCTGTAAATTATGAAATGCCTGCCGAATAACACAATTCCAAGCAGTAGGGCGGCAATGATGTAAACATGCTCATGTATGCCCAGAAAAGTCTTGCTGGCCGCAACTTTTGCTGACCTGTACCCGTAACCGATGCCGGCTACTAGCAGTAATAACAATGTGCGAAGAAGCGTATTCAAGGAAAAGGAATGTATATCCTTTAAATAACGAAATTTTCTACAGACTTCCAAGCTCCAGCCGAAGATCTGTTGCCGCGAAGCCAACGCAGGTCAATATCAGCCCCTTCTCCAGGTCTTTCTCCGTAAGCACTTCATTATTGCTCATCTTCACTTCACCACTGATACAGCGTGCGGTACAGGTGGCGCATCTGCCGCCCTTGCAACTGTAAGGCAGCTCAATGTTCAGGTCAAGTGCCGCCTGCAGAATGGAAGTAGGGTAGCTGACATTGTATTCATACTCCTTACCGTTATAGTGCAATTGCACTTTTTTAGGTTGAGGATCGATCACCAGGGCAGGAGGTGGTAAAACCGGAATGGTAAAATGTTCTTTGAATAACTGCTCTTCGTCAAAACCCATCACACGCAAAGTGAACTGTACCATGCGCATGAACGAGGGCGGGCCGCAGGTGTAGAAAAGGGTAGCGGGCTTATCTTTTTTATGAGTGAAAGGCCTGGGCTCGTGGATACCAACGAGCTGCTCCAGCAAACCGTTGTTCAGCCTGCGCGCAGGCAGCTCATGCAGCAGCGGATGACTCAGCAGATCGATGCGGGTGAACTGTTTGGGATATTGCTCTTCCAGCAATTGCAGCTCCCTGTGATAAATGATAGTGGTCTCATCGTGGTTCTGGTAGAGCAGCGTGATATGGGAACGGGGTTTCGCTTTCAGCAAGGATTTAATCAGAGAGAATATCGGAACGATGCCGCTGCCGGCAGCGAGAAAGAAGAAATGTCTTTCTTCCGGAACGTCCATCTGAATAGTGAAACGGCCGGAAGGAGGCACTGCACGAATGATATCGCCGGGCTTCAGGTGCTCCAGTAAATGCCGGGAGATCTCTCCGTTCTCTTTTCTCTTAACGGTGATGTATAAGCGATCATCTATGCCAGGCGCGGAGCCCATGGAGTAGGAGCGACGCACTTCATGCCCGTTGTAGTCCAGAACCAGGGTGAGGAATTGTCCTGCTTCATAATTGAATGAAGTACCATCAACATTTTCCAGCACAAAGGTTTTGGCTTCTCTTGTTTCAGGTACCACTTCTTTAACAACCAGTTCCAGGAAATCCTTCATTATTTATCAGCGAGTTTAACAACCACACGTCCCATGGTTTTCCCATCCAGGATAGCATCAATATAGGTGGTGTTGAGGTCTTCAAGACTTACTTCTTTGGCAATGGCATGGAGCTTATCCTTCACATTCCAGGTGGTGCTGAGTTTGTCCCAGATGGCCATCCGGCGCACCATCGGAGTTTCCGCTGATCCCACACCCAGCAGGCTTACACCATTCAGGATGAAGGGATACACGGTGGTGGCCAGTTGTGAACTGCCAACAAGCCCGGTGCTTACTATACTGCCTTCTATAAAACAGCCTTTGAGGAGCGTAGCGAGTGTATTACCACCTACGGTATCAATTGCGCCTGCCCACTGTCCGCGCAGCAGGGCTTTGCCGGTAGTATCGTATACCCATTCGCGTGACTGGATCTGTGAAGCGCCTAATGTTGTGAGATAACCTTCAGCATTGGGTTTGCCGGTAATGGCGATCACCTCGTACCCCGCCTTGCTGAGAATGGCAACAGCCATGCTGCCAACGCCGCCGGTAGCACCTGTGACCACTATGGGGCCCATCTGAGGGTTTTGCCCCATCAGTTCCATCTTGAACAGGGCAGAGGCGGCTGTGAAGCCCGCTGTACCCAGGATCATGCATTCCCGGAGCGTATAACCATCCGGTTTACGTACCACCCAGGCGGCCGGTACACGGATGTATTCGCCGAAACCACCGCAGGTGTTCATGCCCAGGTCGTACCCGGTAACGATCACTTCTTCACCTACCGTAAAGAGTTCGCTTCTGCTGATCTCCACAATGCCTGCGGCATCGATACCGGGCGTATGCGGGTATTTCCGGGTGATGCCCTTATTACCGGTGGCGGATAGAGCATCCTTATAATTGAGTGCCGAATACTGGACCCGGATAACCACTTCGCCGGGAGGCAGGTCATCTATAAGTCTTTCAACGATTTTCCTTTCGAAAGTTCCTTCTGCTGTTTCCGTGATCCATAGTGCTTTGAATGGCATAAACTTATTCCTCCTTACTGATTTTTTAGATTTAACTGCAAAATTCAGACCTGCCTGAAACCCGCTCAGAAAAGGGTTTGCACACCGTTGGCTATCCTGTTCTCCAGTGCAAGCAGCCATTTCTTGCGCCACAATCCACCAGCATACCCCACCAGTTCACCGTTTGAGCCGATCACCCGGTGACAGGGCACGATGATGGCCACATTGTTCCGGCCATTGGCCGATGCAGCTGCGCGGATGGTCTTTACGTCGCCCAGCCGCCTGGCCATCTCCTGGTAACTGCTGGTCTTCCCGTATGGGATATGCATGAGCTCACTCCAGACCCTCAGCTGGAATTCCGTACCTTCCTGATTCACAGGGATCTCAAATGTACGACGGTGGCCCTGAAAATATTCTATCAGTTGTTCCGTAACCTGTATGGCAAGGGGAGGGAGCTCTGCAGAAGCAGGACGGCCGGCATCTTCCTCGTTATCTATAAAATGAAGTTCACTGAGATAATGTTCCGTACCCGACAAGCGGAGTAAACCCACGGGGCTCTGGTAATATGTGGTGAATGTGGCAGGCATCGGGGCGATGCTTACCCGATCTTCCAGCCGTTTTCCACTTTCCGTTCGGGTTGTAATAAAACTACATCTTTTTTATCAGTGTAAACTCCCATGATCAGGCACTCGCTGAAAAAATTAGCGATCTGCTTGGGAGGAAAATTCACGATAGCCACTACCTGCCGCCCGATCAGGCTTTCACGGTCATACAGGGCCGTGATCTGGGCGGATGTTTTTTTAAGTCCCAGTTCCCCGAAATCCACTGTAATTTGGTAGGCAGGCTTTTTCGCTTTGGGAAAATCTGTAACTTCCATGATCGTTCCGATACGCATATCGATTTTTTCAAAATCATCCCAGGTTATATTCATCACATTTATTTTAATCAAATAAACGACAAATATTATGAAAAGAACAGGCACAGCCGTTTGGAACGGCTCCGGAAAAGAAGGCAGCGGACATCTCACCACTCAAAGCACTACCCTCAATAAGACCCAGTATTCTTACAAATCAAGGTTCGAAGAAGGTGTTGGCACCAACCCTGAAGAGCTGATCGCGGCTGCACATGCAGGCTGCTTTACCATGAAGCTCGCTTTCGTACTTGGTGGTGCAGGTTTCACGCCTGACAGCCTCGAAACTACCTCCACCATTACACTCGACAATGGCGTGATCACAACTTCACACCTGGTAGTGAAAGCATCGGTTCCCGGGATCACTGCCGACAAATTCCAGGAAGCAGTTAAAGACGCTGAGCAGAATTGCCCGGTGAGCAAGGCCCTCAACGTGACCATCACTACCGAGGCTACACTCGCTTGATGCATTGCTTTATCACCCGGAGATCAGGCATTTGCTGATTAAGTTTTTGTGAAATGTATGATCCGTCCGGTAGAAAATACAGGAAGCTCCGGACCGAATGAAATGAACGGTTGTTCGTCATTCGGTCCGGAGCTTCTCTTTGCGGCATGTACAAAAATTAATGCCTTCCATTCTTTGCTAAATCGTTATACCTCCGTATTTTCAGTGCTTCGTACACTTATCACGATTCACTAAACACAGATCAAACTGTAACATGAAGAATAAGCAATCCTCAGACCGCGCACGCCGGGATTTTATCCGGAACACCTCCCTGGCGGCAGCCGGATTTTTCATTGTGCCCCGTCACGTGCTTGGGCGCGGTTTTGTGGCCCCGAGCGATAAACTTCGCATAGCCGGTATCGGTGTAGGCGGAAAGGGCGCCAGTGATCTATCCGAATTTGTGAAAAGTCCCAATGCGCAGGTAGTGGCACTCTGCGATGTGGATGACCGCGAAGCAGCCAAAACACGCAAGCGTTTCGACAAGGCCCCATACTACCGCGACTTCCGCGAAATGCTGGATAAGGAGGGAAAGAATATCGATGCCGTTTCAGTATCAACTCCCGATAACACACACGCCGTGGCAGCCATCGCCGCCATGCAGCTCGGCAAACACGTATACGTTCAGAAACCGCTCGCTCACGATATCTACGAAGCACGCATGCTAACGGAAGCGGCTAAGCGCTATAAAGTGGTTACCCAGATGGGCAACCAGGGCGGCTCCGGCGACGGCGTCCGTAAAATGAAAGAGATTGTGGACGCAGGCATGATCGGCCAGGTGCACACCGTGCATTGCTGGACCAACCGCCCTGTTTGGCCACAGGGACTTCCCACACCTTCGGGAACGCATGAGATCCCCAAGGAGCTCGACTGGAATCTCTGGCTCGGACCAGCCAAACATATCGACTTCAACCCTGCCTACCTGCCCTTCAACTGGCGAGGCTGGTGGGCATTCGGTACCGGCGCCCTCGGTGATATGGCCTGCCATATCATGGACCCCGTTTACCGCATCCTGCCGATCCTGTATCCCTCCGATGTGGAGTGCAGTGTAGCCACTATCTGGAAAGAAATGTGGAATGACAGCATGAACCCCGACAGTTGTCCTCCTTCCACTATCATCCGCCTTTCTTACCCCACCAACGATGGTAAACATACCATCAAGGTGAACTGGTACGATGGTGGCCTGATGCCTGCACGCCCCGACGAACTGCTGCCTGATGAAGAAATGGGCAACTGGGATGGCGGCGTGATCTTCGAAGGCACCAAAGGAAAGATCATGGCGGATTGTTACGGAGCCAATCCAAGACTGCTTCCTACCAGGCTGATGAAAGAAAAGAAGATGCCGAAGGAAACCATCAAACGTGTGCCCGAAGGCCACTACGTGCAATGGGTGAATGCCTGCATCGCCGGTCATGGCAAAGGGGAGACCAGCTCTCCGTTTGAATTTGCAGGTCCTTTCACTGAAAGTATCCTCATCGGTAACCTGGCTATCCGCAGCTTCATGATGAAGAACCCCAACCTGAAAGGATGGGGCGATAAATACCTTGGCAGAAAGAAACTGCTCTGGGATGCGAAGAATATGCGCATCACCAATTTTGAAGAAGCCAACCAGTTTGTGAAGAGAGAGTACAGGGAAGGCTGGACACTGGGCGTATAAAGCATACAGTTCAACTTTCATATCTGCAGGCCGCACATGACTTGTGCGGCCTTTGCATTTCACGAAATATTCCATCAAATAAAAGATCCCGGCTGCAAAACAGCCGGGATCTTTTATTAATACCAATTCCATTATTTCTTACCCAGGTAAGAACGCAGCATCCACGCTGCTTTCTCATGCTTCTGGATCAGTTGTGTGAGATAATCAACCGTGCCCACATCCTTCAGCTTGTCTATTTCCTCAATTTTGGTACGGATATAACGCGCCATTGTTTCATGGTCATCCAGCAGGTTCCTCACCTGCTCCCCCTGTTTAGTGGTAGCGGCAGGCTCTGTGAGATCGGTGAGCTTCAGGTATTCTTTCAGACGGCCTTCTGCATAATGGCCGATCTTGCGCACTCTTTCTGCCAGTTCATCGATCACATCTTCCAGTTCAGTGTATAAGCCTTCAAAGAATTTGTGCATTTCCATGAAATTATCACCTTCATAGTTCCAGTGATAGTTCCTGGTTTTTGCATACAGCACAAATTCGTCGGCGAGCAGTTTGTTAAGGATCAGGGCTACTTGTTGTGCATTCTTGTCAACCAGGCCAATGTTCGCTTTCATGTCTTCATTTTTTTTAGTGTAATGATAATTGTTAGTTCCGCTGCTTCAGGGAAGTTTTACAAATAGCGGGCCATCAAAGTTTGCATTAGGAGTTACCAAATGTACTAATTACATCAATATAAAAAATGAATTATGCGGAGGGGTCGTCGTCCCCGGCGATTTCCCCGGTAAAAGGATTTTCATCCGGCGTATCCAGCAGGGCAGCCAGGTCCTGCAGTTCGGTTTGCTTGTAACGGTATTTGTCGTTATCAAAACATTTGCTGAATTCCTGCAGCAACATCCTGATAACGGCCTTGTTGGAGAGTGGTTTGAAGTAGGATTCGGCCGGAGGTACGTTGATGCGTTTGAAATAATTCTCAACGTCTTTGTGCGTGAATACCTGTCCGCTCATGGGATCGATGAAAAATTCCGTTTTGTACTCGGGATTTTCAGTCACCCTCGTAAAGTCGTATTCCGGCTTGAAATAGCCCAGAACAAACTGGCGGGGGATACTGATGGCGCGAACGGGAACATCCAGCAATTCGCTCACAATGAGGTACAGGATACCATTGGCAATGGCGTTACCCCGCTTTGCCTCCAGTTGCTTGTTGATGAGGAATTCCTCAGGCTGCTGGTAAGCGATCTCCGTACCACGCAGATTATAATAATTGTACAGGATGCTTGTAAGCACATTCACCTGTTCCAGCGGGGTCAGGTAATTGTTGAGCTCCAGCCAGATATTGCGGCGGAGTTTTTCTATTTCCTGGTAGATAGTGCTGGTAGTGAGGTCGGGATATTGAAAACGGGCTACCAGCAGGGCGCCCGTCAGCAGATCCTGGTGCTGGTTCTTACCCCATTGCAGGGTTTCCTCGGTGAGATCGCGATAATGTAAACGATGAATGAGGAGTTCGATCCTCTCCTGCACATCTTCACTGACAGTATTCTCCCAGAGATGCTCGAGGTTGGGAATAATGCCTTTTCCAAAATCGATGATGCGGGTGGATACCACATTGAATACCTCTTCATCCGGATCATCAATCAGGTGGAACAACGCTGATATTTCTTTATTTTCCTCCATAAACCGGGTATTCTCCCTGATATTAGACAACGCAATCACGTTGTCAATTTCGGAGAAATGATTAAAAACAGGACAATAATCTTTTCCACAAATTCACACAAAGTTCATCTTCATGATTATCAAAGCAATTCGCTTGCCAGCGGGAGATGCTGATCGAGCAAACGTTTCAGCTCCTTTAGTTCTTCCGGTGTGCTGAGTGCACGCATGGGGATAAGAATTGCATGGTATGAACTGGTATAGAGGTAGTAACAGTCTTTAGTCTCCACTTTTTTTACGATCGCCTCCCAATTATAGCGGCTTTCCGAAGCGCTGTCCTTGTCGATAATGCCCTGATCATTCAAAGTAATCTCCGAAGTCTGCAGTATATGCTGGTTCTCTGCTTCTTTCAGCATGGCATTCACCCTGCTTTTGATGGAGCGTTTCACCAGAACGGGAACGATCAGCGCATAGATAAGACCGATAGCACTGAATACAAATACATCTACCAGCAATTCATGCCGGTTACGGTTGATATACACATAACCGGCCGCTATCAGGCCATAGAGGGCCAGTACGCGCATAAAGTACCTGAAACGGTAACTGCGCCGGTCGGGTGAGGACCAGCTGGTGTAATAATTGTATTCCAGGAATTCTTCCCGGCTGAGGTTGAATTGGAGCGTAAGCACTATTTTTTCCTGGCAGCCTTCTTAGGGGCAGCTTTTTTGGTGGCAGTTTTCTTGGCTGCGGCCTTCTTTGCCGGTTTGGAAAATGCATTGGGCACCTGAGCCTCGATCATCTTCTTTACATCCTCCAGCGAAATAGCAGCAGCTTCTTCAGCTGTGTATTTGCTGTCGTCCGCCTTCTTGCCCAGCTTCAGCATCTTCTTGCCGAATTTGATCAACGGACCCCAGCGGCCGTTCTCGATAGAGATCTTCTCTTCAGGCCAGTGCTGGATATAACGGTTGGCTTCCTTGCTTATCTTGGCTTCGATCAGCTCATTGATATCAGCCTGCGAAAGGTTATCGAAGTTGTAACGTTTAGGTACGTTGATGAACATTTCGTTCCATTTGATGAACGGGCCGAAACGCCCTTTCCCCTTTGTTACCCCCTTGCCTTCATACATGGCGACAGGAGCGTCTGCCTGTTGTTTTTCGCTGATCAGCTCGATGGCCCTTTCCAGCGAAACGTCCAGGGGATCTTCGCCACGGGGTATGGAAATGAATTGTTCTCCGAATTTAACGTACGGACCAAATCTTCCCACGTTCACCACCACTTCCTGCTCTTCATACGTGCCCAGTGTTTTCGGCAGTTTGAAAAGGTCCATGGCTTCTTCATAAGTGATGGTCTCGATGCTCTGATCACGTTTCAGGCTGGCGAATTTAGGCTTCTCTTCATCACTCACATCGCCGATCTGCACCATAGGACCAAAACGCCCCATCCTGGCAACGATCTTCTTACCACTCTCCGGATCCAGTCCCAGTTCACGCTCACCTTTGATGCGCTCTGCATTCACGATAGTATTGTCCACTTCCTTTTTGAAAGGAACATAAAAACTATCGATCATGGTGTTCCACTTCAGTTTGCCTGTTGCCACTTCATCGAACTCGTTCTCGATGCGGGCAGTGAAACCGTAGTCCATGATATCATCGAAATACTGTTTCAGGAAGTCTGTCACCACCAGTCCGAGATCGGAAGGGAAGAGCTTTGATTTCTCTGCACCTGTATTTTCAGATTCCGTGATCTTGCTGATATCATCATTCACCAGGCGGAAGATGCGGAACTCGCGTCTGGTACCTTCTTTATCGCGCTTCTCCACATAACCACGTTTCTGAATGGTGGAAATAGTAGGGGCGTAGGTAGAAGGTCGTCCGATCCCCAGTTCTTCCAGCTTCTTTACCAGCGAGGCTTCCGTGTAACGCGGTGAAGGTCTGCTGAAACGCTCGATGGCCTTCATTTCCTTCATCGGCAGTTGCTGACCTACAGCGAGTGGCGGCAGCATGCCTTCAGCCTGCTCATCATCATTGATATCTTCCTCATCGCGGTCTTCGCGATATACTTTCAGGAACCCTTCGAACTTCAGCACTTCACCGCTGGCACTGAGCTCTTCCTTATTAGTGGAGATGGAAATTTTTGCGATGGTCCTTTCCAGTTCCGCATCGGCCATCTGAGAGGCCATGGTGCGTTTCCAGATCAGCTCATATAATTTGCGGGTATCAGGATCGTCCACATTATGGTTGTCCATATAAGTAGGACGGATCGCTTCGTGCGCTTCCTGGGCCGACTGATTTTTATTCTTGTATTTGCGTGGCTGGTGGTAACGTTCTCCGTACTGGCTGATGATCTGGTTGCGGGCATCTCCCATGGCGGTATCGGAAAGGTTTACACTGTCCGTACGCATATAGGTGATCTTACCGCTTTCGTAGAGTTTCTGTGCCAGCTGCATGGTGCGGCTCACGGAGTAGCCGAACTTGCGGGAGGCTTCCTGTTGCAGGGTGGAAGTGGTGAAAGGCGGGGCGGGCGATTTACGGGCCGGTTTAACCTGCACATCGTTCACCTTGTAATCCGCGCCGATACAGCTTTTCAGGAAGCTTTCGGCATCGGAGGCGCCTGAGTATTTTTTGCCTTCGGCTGAAAACGTAACGGGCTTGCCGCTAAGATCGTTGGCAGTGAAGAGGGCTTCTATCTTGAAGGTGCTGGTAGCAGTGAAAGCATTGATCTCTCTTTCCCTTTCGGCAATGAGTCGAACCGCAACACTCTGCACACGTCCCGCACTGAGGTTGTTCTTCATGCTCATCTTGCGCCAGAGAACCGGGCTGAGCTCAAAACCCACGATCCTGTCCAACACGCGGCGTGCCTGCTGGGCATTTACCAGGTTCATGTCCACAGTACGCGGATTATCTACCGCCTTGCGGATGGCAGGCTTGGTGATCTCATGGAAAACAATCCGCTTTGTATTGCGTGGGTCCAGTCCGAGTACTTCGCAAAGGTGCCAGCTGATGGCTTCCCCTTCGCGGTCCTCATCCGTTGCCAGCCAGACCTCGTCGGATCTTTTGGCTAAAGTGCGTAACTCTTTAACAACCCGTTCCTTATCGTCTGGTATGATATATCTTGGTTGGTAATTGTTCTTGAGATCGATTCCCATATCGTCCTTCTCGAGGTCCCTGATATGGCCATAGCAACTCTTCACCTCGAAATCTGATCCCAGGATCTTTTCGATGGTTTTGGCTTTAGCAGGAGACTCCACTATCAGTAAATTCTTCGCCATACGTTGATTAAGCGGTTTAAAATAGGCCTGTTGGCGTGCAAGTTTAGTGTATAACGGTGAAAACAACAAATTGCTGCCAGCAGGGTGGGCAAGAACCGGGCCTGTTTTGGAAAGAAGTTGACCCCGGACAAGTGGTCTGATAATCAACGGGGAAACAGGTCAGGGCGACTGGCACTATGACAATTTTGCTAATTTTTTTCGGATGGGCCGCAAAGATCATAAGGTGAGCCCGGTCGCTCGCGTCCCCGCGAGTGACTTCAATTTGCTCGCTTCCGGCGAGTTCAGCGTTCGCCAGAGGCGAACCAATATAAGTAACTCGCCAGAGGCGAGCTACCGGGCACACTCTGAGCCTCCTTCCTTATAAATTCTGTAAAATGGAAAGTTTTTGAATTTTGAATCGGAATTTTCAGCATATTTGATACCATATTATTAATAACACTGAACACTTTCCCGGTTATATTCCCGCTCGGCGATGCCGCAGCATCATTTGATCTTGGCAACCGGTTGGATGAAGACCTGAACAGGAAAGTGATGGCAATGGCAGCATGGTTCGGGAATCATGCTTTTGAAGGGCTCAAAGACATCATACCGGCATATAGCTCCCTTACTGTTACTTACGATCCATTCCTTATCAAAACAACGTATCAGCCTCCTTCTACCGTTTTTGCATGGGTAAAGGAAAAGCTGGAAGAAGCTTATCACCAGTCCTCCGGAAATTCCGCAGTGCCATCTGCATTCCACCGGGTACCTGTTTGTTATGAACAGGAATATGCACCGGACCTGACGGCACTGGCCTTACAACTCAAAACAACCACAAAAGAAATCATCGCCCTGCATACAGCAGTGGTATACCGGGTATTCATGATCGGGTTCCTTCCCGGCTTTGCCTACCTGGGCTCAGTGGATGAGCGGATAGCCGCGCCACGTAAGCCGAAGCCATCCCCTGTGGCGGCAGGCAGCGTGGGCATAGCGGGTAAACAAACAGGCATCTATCCACTGAACAGTCCCGGCGGATGGAATATCATCGGCCGTATACCACTCAACATGTTCGATCCACAAGCCGAACAACCGGTTTGGATGAAGCCAGGTGATGAGATCCAGTTCTTCCCGATCACTGCCCGGGAATTCAGTACGTGGCAGTAACCAGTTTGGTTTAACGTTGATCCTTAACCGATATTAGTCCTGAACTCCAAACAATTCCTGCAATGTCCCTCACCATCATCAAACCAGGCCTTTGCGATACCATCCAGGATGCAGGCCGATCCGGTTTTGCCCATCTCGGCATCAATGCCGGGGGCGCTATGGACCCGTATGCCGCCGGTGTGGCCAACCTGCTGGCCGGCAATGCAAGAGGCGAAGCTGTAATGGAAGTCCATTTTCCCGGCCCGCAGATCCTCTTCGAGCAGAATGCACTGATCAGTATTACGGGAGGCGATTTCACCCCCATGCTCAACGATGAGCCCCTGCCACTCTGGAAACCTATTGTGGTCAGGAGAAACACCATCCTGCATTTCGATAAACTGCAGCAGGGCGCCCGCTGTTATATTGCTATCCATGGCGGCTTTTCCGTACAACCCTGGCTGGGCAGTTACAGTACCAACCTCAAAGCCGCCGCCGGTGGCCATGAAGGACGCATGCTGCGGAAAGGGGATGAGCTCAGCTTCCGCGAAAACACCATCTACTTTGCCGGACTGCTCCGCGAAGGAAGGGAATACCAGGTGCTCAACTGGCGGGTGGATATGCACCGCATATACCAGGATCCGCACGAGATCTGCTTCACCAAAGGCCATGAGTTCAACGATCTCTGTCCGAATTCACAGAAAGATCTTCTCCAGAATAATTTCATCATCCATCCGTTCTCCGACCGCATGGGCTACCGCCTCAAAGGCACTGCACTGAAACGCAAACATGATTCGGAACTCGTTTCTTCCGGGGTCAGCTTCGGCACCATCCAGTTGCTGCCAGACGGGCAACTGATAGTTCTCATGGCGGATCATCAGACCACCGGTGGCTATCCCCGTATCGGTCATGTGGTAAGCGCGCATCTTCCCAAGCTGGCGCAGTTACGGCCCAGTGATACCATCCAGTTCAGGTGCGTTGATCAGCAGACAGCTGAAGATTTATTATATTCACAGCAACAGGAAATGGTGATCCTTCAAAGGGCCTGCCATGATCACCTGAATGAACTGGTATGCTGAAAACTGATATCAACTGCGATATGGGCGAGAGCTCGCCATTATGGGATTATTCACTCGAAAGAGACCTGAGCATACTCCCTTTCATAAGTTCGGTTAATCTTGCCTGTGGGTACCATGCCGGTGATCCGGGTACCATGCATACCATGGTGGAAGCTGCTCTGAAGGCAGGCGTTGCCATCGGCGCTCATCCATCATTTCCCGACAGGGAGAATTTCGGGCGGAGCAATATGCAACTAACCCCTGAACAGATCTACGATATAGTGCTTTATCAGCTGGGAGCACTCAACGCCTTTCTGCAGGTAAACGGCGCTATCCTGCATCATGTAAAACCACATGGCGCACTGTACAATATGGCCGCCAAAGACCCCATCATGGCAAAGGCCATTGCAGATGCCGTGTATGATTTTGACGGATCACTGATCCTGTACGGACTGAGCGGCAGCGAGCTCATTGAAACCGGCAGACATGATTTCCTCTCCACCTGCAGCGAAGTGTTTGCAGACAGGACCTACCAGGACGATGGCAGCCTTACGCCACGCTCACACCCCGATGCCATGTTGCATTCACAGGAAGCCTCCGTTGCGCAGGTTTTGCAGATGGTGCAACAGCAGACGGTGCAGTCACTTTCCGGCAAGACCGTTCCCGTAAAAGCGGAAACCATTTGTATACATGGCGACGGGTCCGATGCCGTTTCTTTTGCAAAAGCTATACATAATGCTTTGTCAAGTGCCGGGATCGCTGTAACTTCTCCCGCTAAAATCTGACTGCTTGAGTTCTTCCAGTACTAAATCCGCCCTGCTGGGCGCAGCCTTCCTGATGGCAACATCCGCCATCGGTCCCGGTTTCATTACACAGACCACGGTATTCACTCAACAGTTGCTGACCAGTTTCGGCTTTGTGATCCTCATATCCATTCTGCTTGATATTGCGGGACAGCTGAATATCTGGCGCGTTATAACGGTATCGGGTATGCGCGCACAGGACCTGGCCAATAACCTGCTGCCGGGATCAGGATTTTTCCTGGCTGCACTGGTAGTATTGGGGGGAATGGCATTCAATATCGGTAATGTGGCAGGAGCGGGCATGGGTCTGGATATCCTGTTTCCGCTGGATGCAGATCCAACAAGGCCCGTTACCGGTGCCTGCCTCTCCGCTGCGCTGGCACTGGTGATCTTCTGGGTAAAGGAAGCAGGCAAGGCCATGGACTGGTTCACCAAAGTGCTGGGATTTGTAATGATCGGACTTACACTTTATGTAGCCATCGCATCACATCCTCCGGCAGGAGAAGCTGCGTTGAGGACCTTCGTTCCAACACAAATAAATACCACGGCTATCGTAACCCTGGTGGGTGGAACCGTAGGAGGTTATATCAGCTTTGCAGGCGCACACAGATTGCTGGATGCCGGTATCAGAGGGCAGGACAAACTGCCTCAGGTCACCAGAAGCAGTGTGAGTGCCATCCTCCTGGCATCAGCCATGCGGATCCTGCTCTTCCTGGCATCCCTGGGCGTAATTGCAAGCGGCGGCATACTGAACCCTGACAATCCTGCGGGCTCCGTGTTTCAGCTGGCTGCCGGACAAACCGGATATTATATTTTCGGGATCGTGCTCTGGGCCGCTTCCATCACTTCGGTAGTTGGCTCGGCTTATACCTCCATTTCCTTCCTGAGAACTTTCCATCCTTTCCTGGAAAAGAACTACAGGATGCTCACCACTATCTTTATCGTTTTTTCCGCTTTCATATTTGCCATGATGGGTAAGCCACCGGTGAAAGTGCTGGTACTGGCCGGTGCACTGAATGGACTGATCCTGCCTTTCGCCCTGGCGCTGATGCTGCTGGCTGTGTACAAACAAAAGCTGGTAGGAAAGTACAGGCACCCACTCTGGATGAGCTCAATGGGCTGGCTGGTAGTGGCAGTAATGACCTGGATGGGTGTCCGGACCATCATCGGGGACCTCGGCAAACTCTGGTGAATACACGCTGACAGAAGATTGCATCAGGGAATACCGCCTCCCATAAAATAATGGGCTGCTTTAGCTTTTCATTTACAATTAACGGCCTATTTTGCCGTTCAATAGTTCGTTCCTCCACTTCAACCACCAATATTCAGCATTTATACTCTTAACTCCGTGTTGCGTTAACTGAGCTCTTCCGGAGCACTAAAAACGTATTTACTATGACTGACAACAATCAGGGTCATCAGGGTGACTTGTATAATTACGAGTCGTTCGGTGCCGGTTCAACCCGTAAATCAGACAAGCGTTTTTTATGGTGGTGTGCAGGCGCACATCAGGATCTACTCAAACAATTTCCATCAGAGCACAGCAAGTACAGCGGGCTGGGAGGCGTGATACTCGCCACTTTTGTGCTGGCTTCCATCTCAGCCGGGTATGCTATTTACAGCGTTTTCGGTAGCTGGGGCTGGACCATTCTCTTTGGTCTCATCTGGGGCATCATCATCTTCAACTTCGACCGGTTCCTTGTTTCCACTATGCGCAAGTATGGCGTAAGCAAGCGAAAACAGGTTTGGATGGCCATTCCACGTGTATTCCTGGCATTACTCATTGGAGTCACCATTGCACGCCCGCTTGAACTGAAGATCTTTGAAAAGGAGATCGATACACAGGTAACAAAGAACCTGCACAAAAAAATGCAGGAGAACGACAGCCTGCTACGTATCGAACACCAGGTGCAGATTAATAATGCGCTAGCTGAGCGGGACCGGCTAAATGCCCGCAAGCTAGCTATCGAAGACACCCTGCACCGCCTGCAGGCTTCCTATATCCAGGAAGCGGATGGAACGGGCGGTTCACAACAACGCGGCATCGATCAGCTGGCCAGGCTGAAGATGGAAGCATTCAATACAGCGCTCTCGCAGTTCAAGCCGGAAATGAGTTCGCTTGATCAAAGCATAAAACAGCAGGACAGTCTCCTTGCAGCTACCAACACAGGGCTGGAAGCCAAACGAAAAGAATATGAAACTGCAGCAAAGAACAATATCGGTTTCCTGGAAAGAAACAAGGCGCTCAGCGACCTGGCAGGTGAGGAGAGCAGTGTATTCTGGACCAGCCTCTTGTTATCACTGCTGATCATTCTGATAGAAGTGGGCCCCATCCTTTCAAAGCTCATTATGCCCATCGGGCCTTATGATATAGCACTGGCTAAAGAAGAGCTCACAAGCATGGCCGCTGCGGAAAATGAAATGCGGAAAGACAAGGAACTTACTTCCGAACGCAAGCGCAGCTTCTACCGGAAGCAGAAAGAAATGAGCGATCAGCTGGTAGACAAACTCAGTGAGCTGCAGAAAAAACATATAGATGAAGAACTGGAAAAATGGGAGCGGGGCGAATGGAACCCGAAGGACCATCGTGCCAGCATGGACGAAGTGATGCGCAAACTGAAAGAGCGCTACCAGGTCAATGAAGACGATGTACTCTGAAAATAAGCGGTTACTGTAACAGGAAAAAGACCGCACCTATAGCCAGGAGAAAAACCAGGGTTGGCAGTATCGTTTTACTGCTGACCCTGTATTTTTCACGGGCTGACGGAAGCAGTAAAAAGATCAGGGACATTATAACCAGCAACAATGCAATACCGGGTGCAATGCTCATCATACCCATCCCGGTTGTTAATGTGAGGTATAAAAAATAACCGGCAATCACACCGATGATCAGCAGGAAAGGAACAGCCAGCATCCAGCCTAGCTGCTTTTGCCGAAGCAATCCCAACGCACCTGCTATTGCAATAAGGATAGAAGTGATATTCCTGATATGGCGGAACAATGCTGCCCTGTTTACCGTTATGGCGTCTGCATTTGAAGTAACATCACTTGATCTTGACGTGAACAGCTCCATTACAAACAGGATCATAAAAATGAGTCCAAGAACAAGTATGAATATCCCTGCGAATTTCTCGCGCCAGCTGAGTGGTTGCATAGGGTGCAAAATAAGAATTTCCTTTCGCAGTGCCCAGTCGCCCGCGTCCCCGTGAGTGACTTTTATTCCGTCGCCTGCGGCTACACGGTGTTCGCCGGGAGGCGAACAAATATTCCTCACTCGCCGGGAGGCGAGCGAGTGCTCCCCGATTACCGGGCACAGGCTGATTATTGCTGCTGCTCCAATTGCTTTTCAATCCCCGCAGCCAGCTGCCTGGCCCAGATCTCATACTCCTTTCCGGAAGGATGCAGGTTATCCGCCGCTACCAGGGTGCGGTCTGTTGCCGCCACCCGGGTTCCGGGAGTGATATCATAATAGTGAACATGATATTTATCTGCCAATACCTTATTGGCATTGTTGTAATCATCGATCTCACGCGCGATCTGTTCCCGGTCGCGGCCTTCAGCGAAAGGAGTAACGCCCCAGTCCGGTATGGATAATACAAAAACATGTTCCGGGTGATTGCCTGCAAACCCGATGGCCTGCTTCAGCAGGGATTCAAACTCTTCTTCATACTGGGAAGCCGAACGGCCGCGATACTGGTTATTGACCCCGATCAGCAGGGAAACCATATCGTATTGCTTCCGCAGCAGGGTACTGTCGATCCCTTTTTGCAACTCATCCGTGGTCCAGCCGGTTTTGGCTACGATCTCAGGTGCATGGAAGTCGTGCCCCGAACGGCGCAATAACTGAACGGTCTGATACGGGAAATTTTCGGCCACAGCTACACCTTCTCCAATGGTATATGAATCGCCGAGCGCAAGATAGGTATGAGAAATTGCCAACATACTGGGTGTTAATGTGGCTGGAAAAATAAGGAAACTAATGTAAAGCAGGAGACACTTTCTTCGCATACCTGAATCTTTTCTTAACTTATATACGTAAATTGTCTAAGAATTGATTTGCCCTCCCTTTACCCCTTACAACAATAATTCCTAATCTCTGCACTCGTTTTTATTCGTACCCTGTCCCTTTTTAACTCCCCCTCGTACAGGTCAGCTACAAAAAAATCCGGGAGATTATCACTTTTGTAATAGTCTTCCGGACTTTTGAAAAATCCAATATGTTGTGATGCCAGGCTATTGCTGCATACCCTGCATGCCGTTCTGCATGCCTTCCTGCTCGCCCTTGGTATTCTTTCTCTTGAAAAGACCAACATCAAATTTGCCGAAGCGGTAGCTGAAGTTTACACGCACGATCTGCGGATCACGACGTCTGAAATCGTCCTGCACAAAACCATCCGCTTCAGAATGCACCAGGTTACGGCGCGTACGAAGCACATCACTCCAGTTGATGGAGATGGATGCCGTATTCTTTTTGATCTGGAAGTCTTTTTTCAGTCCCAGGTCCATACCATAATTGTCATCGATATATCCCTGTGTAGTGGATACCGGTCCACCACCGAAACCACCTCCGCCGCCGCCAAAGCCGCGTCCACCCTGACCGCTGTTGCTGGTGCTCACGGGCAGTGCACTGCGACTCTGATAATCACCGCTCAGCTGGAAACTCCATCCCTTACCGAACTTGAAAGTATGGTTGGTTTTCACGTTCCAGGAGGTGCGCTCATTCTCCAGGTTCTTCACCACATTATCCCCTTCTATCTTTGAATAATAGATATTGGTGTTGAAATTCATCTCCCACCATTTGGTCCAGTTATTACGGAAGATCAGCTCCAGGCCGCTCGCATACGCGTTGCTGGCGTTCACCCAGGTAGAGATATAAGCGGAATCCCCGCTGCCGCCCAGCTGTTGCCAGTTCTGGTAACGGCTGATAAGATTGGTGGTGTATTTTCCGAAGAGAGTTGCCAGGAAGGTATGGTTCTTCTCGCCGTAAGTTTTTTGATAACTCAATTCCAGTGAATGAGTGAACTCGGGTTTCAGGTCCGGGTTACCGGTCTGGTAGTTGAGCGGATCCGTGTAATCCGTATTTGGCATCAGCTGAAAGAAATTCGGACGGTTGATCCTGCGGCTGTAATTCAGTTGCAGGTCCTGCCTGTTTTCAAAACTGCGCGTTAAGAATACGGATGGAAACAGACTGATCGGAAAATCGTTGGAATAGCTGCCTTTACCGATCTGCTTTCCATCGTAACTGGAACTCTCTGCTCTCAGTCCTACCTGGTAGCTGAAATTATCTTTAACTTTTTGAGAGAAAGTAGCATATCCCGCATATACATAATCGGTATACTCGAATTCATTGCTGAGCTCAGGTTTATAACTTCCATCGAGGTAGTTCAGCTGCCTGCTCTCGAAATTCCTGATCTGTGCCCGCAGCCCGGCTTCCCATTTCATTTTATCATTGATGGGATTTATATAATCCGTTTGTGCAACCAGAGAATTATTCTTGCCACCACCTGCTGTCGTTTGTACAAAAACAGGGCTCACGCCGTTCTGCTGAAGGGGATCATCGAAGTACTGGTAACGGATATTTGTACCGTTATCGTTCTTGCTGGTATTGAAGTTTACATCTGCCGTCAGTTCTTTGCCGGGTTTGGCGAAGTTGTGTTTGTATGCGAGCTGTGTGCCGTAGTTGCGGAAATTATTGTCGTTTCCGTTGATGCGGCGCTGAGAGAGGAATGCATTACTTACGCCCAGGGTATCAGTGTTGATATTCTGATTATTGGCGCCGTTGAAATTACCGTTCACGATGGATTGTGAAAGGGTGATGGTATTGCGGTTGTCGATGAAGTAATCAAGACCGATCCTTCCGAAAGCGAAACTTCCATCGAACGCTCCCTTGCTTTCCTGATCCGTGGAAACTGTTTTGCCACGTTCTTCACTCAGCCTGTCCATTTCACCCCAGCTCTTCGATTTGCGCTGGTTGTAATTTCCATTGGCAAATAAATTCACTTTACCCTGGCGCATATTGATATCTCCACCGCCATTGAAACGGCCGCGGGAGTCTACGCCGGCCCGGACACTGCCGCTATAGCCAGCCTTTCTGTTCTTTTTTAAAACGATATTGATGATCCCGCTCTGTCCGCCACTTGCATCGTATTTAGCGGATGGGTTGGTAATCAGTTCAACGGTGGCGATGGCGTCCGCAGGGATCTGATCGAGCGAGAGGGTAGTGGGTCTTCCATCTACAAAGATGGTGGGCGCCGCATTGCGGAGGCTCACGTTTCCGTCTATGTCTACGTTCACGCTGGGTACATTGCGCATTACATCGATGGCGGAACCACCGGCGGCATTGATATTTTTCTCAACGTTGATGATCTTTCTGTCGATCCCCATCTGAATGAGGGGTTTGGAAGCGGTGACTGTAACGGCGTCCAGGCTTTGAGCATCCTGCTCCAGTTTGATATTACCCAGGTCTTTGTCAACGGCGTTCATGGCCTGGCTCATATCCTGGCCAGGGGTCATTTTGAGGTCGAAATTCACTTTCTGGTCGATGGTCTTGTAACCGATGGCCGTGATAGTCAAACGGAACTGACCGAAGATAGGGAGGTTTTCCAGGCTGAAATCGCCATTGGAACGGCTGAGCATGCCGGCGAGTATGGTATCTTTTCTTTTGCGGGAAGCGGAATCGAATTTGGTGCCGATCAGTTGAATGGAAGCCGCTTCGAGACCTTTATTGGTTTTTCCATCCACCACTTTCCCGTAAAAATGTCCGATGGCCGGCACCTGACCGCCGCCTCTGCGGGCGCCTCCGCCCATGCCGCCCATTCCGGGCATTTGTGCAAAACTGGCTATACTACTAATGATAATGACCGAGGTCAGTAGAAATAATCTCATGATAATGTGGAATATGTACGGTTAGACGTAAAATAACCAACCGGCTTGCGAAGGGTTCGTTCAATTTGATGAGCGGTAAGGGATCAGGCGAAAGCCAGGAAAATCAGGACTTGAATGATTCCCGTAACCAGGCCTATGCCGGCGCCCGTCAGCTCAAAGCTCCGGAGTTGCCTGGCCAGTTGCTGCCTGATGGCGGTTTCAACCTTTGCAGGAGAGAGGGAAGCGATCTTCTGGCTGACCATCTTTTCTACATCCAGGTCGGAACGCAGGTTCTTTGCATAACTCTGCATGAGTTGGGGGAAGATCTCTTCCAGTTCTTTCATGAAGATCTCTTTCAGCTGGCTAATGGTTTTCTCTCCAATGAACATACTGATCATGGGAAAAGCCTGTCCCAGCTTGTTCCTGAGGAAATGATCGATATGTCCTTCCACCTGTGGCATGATCTTCTGAATGGCTTCGGGCCCGGAGATCTTTTGTTCAATTGCATCGAAGTCAACGAATGCAGCAGCGGCTTCTCCTGCCAGTACCGCCACTTTGGGTTGTTGTTGGGGCAGAATGCGTTTGAGCAGGGTATTCACTACCATGCGGTTTCCAAGCCATCCGATAAATGCGCCGACAACAGGAACAAGAATAAGCCACCAGTTCATATGATCATAGTTTTAAGTACAACGAAAAACGGTGAAACTCTCAGAAGAATTTCACCGTTTACTTAAGTGGGTACCCAACCGGGTTCGAACCGGCGACCCTCAGAACCACAATCTGATGCTCTAACCAGCTGAGCTATGGGTACCATTTGGGACTGCAAATGTAGAGCAAAAATAAATTCCACCAAAAAAACTTGTTTATTTTTTTGATTCACAGTGTGCTAGGTACTTTTTATTGGGGCTGGGATGCTGTTTCCACCTGCATTTGGCTGTAACCGGAGGCATACGGGCCATTCACCAACCGCAGTATGCAAACCAACAGCCAGGTGTTAAGAAGGAAGTGATCATATGAATGTACACGGTGTGCTATATCTGAATGTTTTACCCGATCGGGAGATCCTCAATGCATATTGTTTTTAATTGGTAATTCAGCGGGAAAAACAACGCTGGATGGCGGGATTTTTCCCGCTGTTCTTCACAAGGGCACGCGTAGCATTGTGGTGATAAATATACCGGTAACGAATAATCGAAATATCCGTACTGGTACTGATTTTTTTAAAGATTATCATCAAATATTTTGTAACCCCAGGGGTTACGCCTACCTTTATGATCGTATCAATAAAACACAAAGGACTGCAGTTGTTCTGGGAGAAGAATGATGCTTCGAAGCTGCCGCATGCCTATGTCAAAAAGATCCGGGCATGCCTGGATCTCCTGAACCGGTCCGGTAATCTTTCTGAGCTGAGAAACAGAAGACGTTATCGTCTTCATCAATTATCAGGAAGCCTTATAGATTACTGGGCCATCACTGTATCAGGTAATGACCGGATCATTTTCAAATTTGAGAATGGCAACGTTTACCTCCTGAACTATCTTGATTACCATTAAACATCAGAATATATGCCACAAAAACCATTGAAGCGGGGCATGGCGCCCTCACACCCGGGCGAAGGGCATCTCCGCGAATTGCTGGAAGACTGGGAGATCACCATTACCGAAGGAGCCAGGCTTCTCGAGATCAGTCGCAAAACATTATCCGAAATTGTCAATGGCAAAGCTTCCATTACACCGGTTATGGCCTTGCGCCTCGAAAAACTGTGGGGCATCCGCGCAGAAACATGGCTTGGTATGATGAACGACTATGATCTCTGGTTCGGCCGCCAATCAGGAAAATTTGATCATATCAAACCAGTAAAGGCCCCAAAACCAAAAGCTTCCGCCCGCTGATCCTTCCGTACTGCCTTTGTTAATATTGTTTTCTCCCCGCAACAACCCAACCTAATTATCGTTATTTTTGGTACCAATGACCAAAGTATTCAAGAATATGTTTAATAAAAGGAATCTGCCCGTTGTGTTGATCCTGGTTGGCCTCGGGGTATTTGTAGCTTTCCGTACCCTCGGACTCAATGGTGGTGGCAAGAAAGATGAAACAAAGAATGAAAAGATCCTTCATACAGTAGGAGAGATGCTTACTCAAATTCACTTCAGCCCCCGCAAAGTGGACGACGCCTTCTCCAAAGAGATCTTCAGGAAATACCTCGGAGAAAAGATCGATGACCAGAAGAATATCCTGCTCGCCTCCGATGTGGAAGAGCTGAGAAAAGCATATGAAACCAAACTGGATGACGAGATCAACGGCGGATCCGTTCATTTCGTTCCCGCAGTAAGCCTGATCTTCAAAAAACGTATTGCCGAAGCGGAAGCAGTCTATAAAGAGATCCTCGCCAAACCATTTGATTTCTCCAAAGAAGAAAACGTAAACCTCAGCACCGAAAAGGCTGAATTCCCCAAAACTCCGGCAGATCGCCAGGAAGCCTGGAGGAAACGCCTGAAATATATGGCGCTCGAGCGCTATGCGGAAGGCGTGTCAGAACGCGAAAAGAACAGCGGCAAAGCCGGCTATGTGAAAAAGACCGACGCCGAACTGGAAGCAGATGCCCGCGAAAGAGTGCTCAAGATCCTGAACAGAAGCTTCGACCGTCTCAAAAATAAAGTCACCGACGACGATCGTTTCAATGAATATGTGAAAACAGTGTCTGAGTCCATGGACCCGCACACCACCTTCTTCCCGCCAGTTGACAAGCGCTACTTTGATGAGCAGATGAGCGGCCAGTTCTTCGGGATCGGCGCCTCCCTCCGCGATGAGGACGGCTTTATCAAGATCGTTACCCTGGTAGCCGGCAGCCCGGCCTGGAAATCAGGCCAGTTCAATGTAGGTGATATCATCTTCAAGGTGGCGGAAGGAAAAGACGGGGAGTGGGTGGACCTCACCGGTTATATCGTGGAAGACGCCGTGAAACTGATCCGTGGTAAAAAAGGCTCCGAAGTGCGTCTCACCCTGAAAAAGACTGATGGTTCACTGAAAGTGGTGACCCTGATCCGGGATAAGATCCTGCAGGATGAGACCTTTGCCAGGAGCGTGGTGATCAACACCGAGCGTGGTAAAGTAGGTATGATCTACCTCCCTGAGTTCTATGCCAATTTCGACGATCCCCAGGGCGCCCGTTGCTCTGAAGACGTTCGCAAAGAGATCATCAAACTCAAAGAGCAGAAAGTGGATGGCATCATCATGGACCTCCGTAATAACGGCGGCGGCTCCCTTTATGATGTGGTGCAGATGGTAGGCCTCTTCATCGAAGGCGGCCCGATTGTTCAGGTGAAAGACCGAGACGGTAAACAACCCCAGGTGTATTTCGACCGGGATAAATCCGTTCTGTATGATGGTCCTCTCGCTGTAATGGTGAATGAGTTCAGCGCATCAGCTTCTGAGATCTTCGCAGCCGCCATCCAGGATTATGACCGTGGACTGATCATTGGCAGCACCTCCACTTACGGCAAAGGAACAGTACAACGCAATATAGGTCTGGATAAAACAATGGGCATGCTGGACGCCAACAGCGATCTCGGCACCCTAAAGGTGACCTTACAGAAATTCTACCGTATCAACGGCGGTTCCACCCAGCTTCGTGGAGTGAGCTCCGATATCACCCTGCCCGATATCTACGAGTTCTCCAAACTCCGTGAGAAAGACAATGAGGATGCACTGCCCTGGGACGAGATCCAGAAAGCCAGCTACAGCCGCTGGAAATACGGACTTGACCTGGCGCCCATTCAAAAGGCCAGCGAAGCAAGGCTGAAAGGCAATGATGCCTTCAACCTGATCCGCACCAATGCAGAATGGCTCACCAAGCAGAATGATAAAGTGGTTTCTCTCAACCTCACTAAATACCAGGACGAACAAAAACAGATCAAAGCTACCGTTAAGCAGATCGAAACCCTCAGCAAGTCTTCTCATGAACTGGATGCCCAGGCCCTCACGGAAGACCTGAAGAAATATGAAAGCGATACAGCCAAACTGGAACGCTTCAAATTATGGGTGAAGAACCTGCGCACCAACGATATTTATCTCAATGAAGCAGTGAATGTGGTGAATGATATGATCGTACAGAAGAACCTTGTTTACAGCGGTAAATAATCATTAACCATTTTGTTTTCATGAGCATTTTAGCGCATTTCAAAGCGGTCACTACTTTTATATTCGATATGGACGGTGTGCTGACTGACGGCACACTCATGATCCTTGACAATGGTCAATTCATCAGGCGCATGCATATCAAGGATGGATATGCGCTTCAGCTGGCCGTGAAAAAAGGATACAGGGTTGCCGTGATTTCGGGCAGCACCTCCGATCCTGCGGTTATCCGTCTGGGAAAGTTAGGCATCACCGATATATTCATGGGCGTGCACAACAAACCGGAAGTATTCCGTCAATACCTTGCCCAACACGGGCTTCAGCCTGCTGAAGTACTTTATATGGGTGACGATATCCCCGATCTTGGTGTGATGAAACTGGTGGGAATGCCCTGCGCGCCAGCCGATGCCGTAACAGAGATCAGGCAGGCAGCACGGTTCATATCCAACCACCCTGGCGGAATGGGATGCGTGAGAGAAGTGATAGAGCGCGTTATGAAACTGAATGATCACTGGGACCTCGACACAGATGTGGCGAGTAAATAGTTCTTTCTTATCTTAGCGTTGCATGAAACTTCTGGTCGCATTTTTTAAGCTCGTCAGAACCCTGAACCTCCTGTTCATAGCGGTTACCCAGTTGTTGTTTTACTATTGCGTGGTGAAGCCTGTATTTGTGCAGGCCAATGCTATACTGCCACTGACATTACCACTTTTTCTTACCTTGATGATTGCTTCTGTGCTCATTGCAGCAGGCGGTTATATCATCAATGATTATTTCGACAGGAATATCGACCAGGTGAACAAACCCGGCAAACTGGTGGTGGAAAAGATCATCAACCGCCGCTGGGTGATCTGGTGGCATATGGTCCTTTCCGTGGCCGGCATCCTGCTCAGCGCCATTGTTGCCTGGAAAACACGAGCGTGGTGGCTTGCATTTGTGAATATAGGTTGTGTGATAGCCCTCTGGTTCTATTCCACCAACTTCAAACGCAAATTGTTATCAGGTAATATCCTGATCTCCCTGCTCACTGCCTGGGTGGTACTGGTTGTTGGTTTCCTCAGTCATTTCATGGCCAATATACATCCCGATATCTGGCTTGGTTACAATGCTTCCAAGCTCTTACGCCTGACCTTTCTCTACGGAGGATTCGCGTTTATCATATCCCTGATCCGTGAAGTGATCAAGGATATTGAAGATATGCATGGAGACGCCCGTTACGGCTGCCGCACCATGCCCATCGTATGGGGTGTCCAAAGCAGCAAAGTATTCATTGCTACCTGGATGGTGGTGCTGATAGCGGCCCTGGTGATCGTTCAGGCATATACGTTACCATTCAAATGGTGGTGGTCCATAGTATATTGCATGCTGCTGGTGATCTTTCCCTTGCTCTATATCTTCCGGAAACTCTTTACCGCCACCACCCCAAAGGATTTTCACAACCTGAGCAACTGGGTTAAATTTGTGATGGCAACCGGCATCTTTTCGATGATATTCTTTAAAATCTATTTCTGATGACGCAGGTAAACAGTGTAGTGCTGGCTTCACAGAGCCCACGCCGCAAACAATTACTGGAATGGGCCGAAGTGAATTTCGATATTATTGCCCCGGTAACGGAAGAGGATTATCCTGCCGGAATGCCCACAGAGCAGATTCCCGTTCATATTGCGCGGAACAAAGCCCTGGCGGTAAAGAACGGCTACGACTACAACCGCTATGATATCAAAAGCCCGATCGTGGCTGCAGATACAGTAGTGGTGCTGAATAACGAGATCATCGGCAAGCCGGAAAACCGGAACGATGCTGTTCGCATACTCACGGCCCTCTCCGGGAAACGCCACCAGGTGATCACCGGCGTGGTGATCCTGAACGGCGAAAAAGAACTGGCTTTTGCCGATATCACATCCGTGTGGTTCCATGAGCTCTCACAGGAACAGATTGAATTTTATGTTGATAAATATGAGCCGTACGATAAGGCCGGCGCCTATGCCATCCAGGAATGGATCGGCGTTACAGGCATCAAAAGCATCGAAGGGGATTTCTACAATGTGATGGGGCTGCCCGTTAGCCGGGTGCTGCAGGCATTGCAGACGCTCTGAAACAAGAGAAAAGCCGGATCAGTACAGGTGTAACCCATTCGTTCACCTGATTACCCTGATCATGCAGGAAAGATTATTGCAATTCATCTGGCAGTTCCGTTATTTCAATTACCATCAGTTATCGCTCACCAATGGCATGAAGCTGGAAGTGCTGCATCCCGGTACACTGAACCATAACCAGGGACCGGATTTCCAGCAGGCCCGTATCCGTATCGATGGCATCATCTGGGTGGGGCAGGTGGAATTGCATATCCACAGCTCCGACTGGTTTGTGCATGCGCATCACCATGATGCCCTTTACCGCAACGTTATCTTACATGTAGTATGGGAAGATGATATCGGCAATCCCGAAGATCCCGTACCGGTGCTTACCTTGCAGGACCGTGTTCCGAAATTCCTTTTACATCAGTATGAAGCATGGATGCGTAGCCGGCAGTTCATTCCCTGTCAGTCTGAGTTACATAAAGTGAACAGCCTGGTCTTTTCTGCCTGGAAAGACCGGTTACTGGTAGAGCGCTTACAACGCAAAACAACCAGGGTATTCACTTTCATGAACAATACACGTCACCACTGGGAGGAAACTTTCTGGTGGATGCTGGCCCGCAATTTTGGGATGAAAGTGAACGCAGACGCTTTTGAATCCATTGCCGGCACATTGCCCTTCAGCCTGATACGGCGGCACAGGAAAAACCTGTTTCAGCTGGAAGCGTTGCTGCTTGGGCAGGCCAATTTACTGAACGAACAATTCAGGGAAGAATATCCCAGGCAGCTGAAAAGGGATTATGAATTCTACCGGACCAAGTACAGCCTTCGCTGCACGCATATGCCGGTGTACTTCCTGAGAATGCGGCCACCGGCCTTTCCCACGGTTAGATTATCACAACTGGCCATGCTGCTGCATACCACGGAGCACCTGTTTCAGCAGGTACTGGAAACGGACAAACCGGAACCGCTTCGGTCATTGCTCAACGTTACTGCCTCTTCCTTCTGGGATGATCATTATACGCT